>JAFYDA010000011.1 GCA_017545045.1 Prevotella sp.
GACTATGAGCAAGATTAAGACCATTGGTATCCTTACCTCAGGCGGCGACGCCCCCGGCATGAACGCTGCCATCCGCGCCGTGACGCGCTCAGGCATCTACAACCAGTTTAACATCAAAGGTATATACCGCGGCTACGACGGACTCATCAAAGGCGAAGTCAAGCAGTTTACTACGGAAGATGTCAGTGGCATTATCACCCGTGGCGGTACGATTCTGAAGACCGCACGCAGTAAGGAGTTCATGACTCCTGAGGGTAGGCAGAAGGCCTACGAGACCTGTTTGAAGGAAGAAATCGATGCCCTCGTGGTGATTGGCGGTAACGGCTCGCTCACCGGCGCCTGGAACTTCGGCGTGGAGTTCGACTTTCCCTGCATCGGTCTGCCCGGCACCATCGACAACGACCTCTATGGCACGGATGCCACCATCGGCTACGACACCACGATGAACACCATCATGGAGTGCGTGGACCGCATACGCGACACGGCGAACTCTCACGAGCGCATCTTCTTCGTTGAGGTGATGGGTCGCGACGCTGGTTTCTTGGCGCAGAACAGTGCTATCGCCTGTGGCGCCGAGGCCGCTATTGTGCCTGAAGAGACTACTGATGTCGACCAACTGGCCGCCTTCATGGGACGCGGTATCCGTAAGTCGAAGAAGTCGTGCATCGTCATCGTGTCGGAGAGTCCGAAGTGCGGCGCCATGTACTATGCCGACCGTGTGAAGCATGAGTTCCCGGAGTTCGACGTGCGCGTCTCCATCCTCGGACATTTGCAGCGTGGCGGCACGCCCTCGGCCCGCGACCGCATCCTGGCCAGTTGTACCGGCGTTGGCGCCGTCCAGGCCATCATGCAGGGGCAACGCAACGTGATGGTGGGCTACCGCAACAACGACATCGTCTACGTGCCCTTCTCCGAGTGCATCCGCACCGATAAGCGCTTCGACAAGCGCCTGATTAACGTTCTCGACGAACTGAGCATTTGATAGATTGTATGTGAAAGGACATAATTAGGGAAAATCTGACCATCGTTATATGGCGGATTTTCCCTAATTTTGCAAATTAAAACAGACAGGCTATGAATAATAAAGTAATAATGATGGTTGCAGCCGCCATAATGGCCGCAGTGAGTGTACAGGCACAAAAATCTCCTGTAGGTATCGTCAGTGTACAAGACTCGGTAAAGAGTGTGCAGGTTGGCGTCATTTCGTCTGTGGCTGCTGATGGTGGTCACGGCGTGCAGTTGTCAGGTCTTACAAACACATCAGCACATAACTTTAATGGATGGCAGTTGAGTGGTATCAGCAACATCACAGCAGGCATGGACAAGGGCATGCAGCTGTCTGGCATTTTGAATGTCTCGTCGGCTATGCAGCGTGGTTTGCAGTTAGGTGCCATCAACTATGCCGATTCGCTCAACGGCGCACAGATTGGTTTGTTCAACATTGCCCGTAAGCGTCCGAAGGGCTGGCAGATAGGTTTGGTAAACCTGTCGTATGACAGTATCGGCCATAAGATTGGCTTGGTGAACGTCAACCCGATGACCGACATCGACATCATGCTCTACGGCGGTTCGTCGACCAAGGCGAATCTTGCCGTGCGCTACCGCAACAAGTACACCTATAGCACCTTGGGTGTGGGAACTCATTTCATGGGTCTCGACTCAAAGTTCTCGGGCGCCTTGTTCTACCGTTTGGGTCTGTACAAGCAACTTTCGCCGAAATGGAGTCTGAGCGGTGACTTGGGCTACTACCATGTGGAGACTTTCTCTAAAGAAAACAGTGTAAAGCCAGAGCGCTTGTACTCGCTGCAAGCACGCATCAATGCCGACTACCAGTTCAGCAAGAAATACGGAGCCTTTGCCTCGGTGGGCTGGGGCTTGACCCGCTACTACGACCGCAACGAGACCTATCGCAACCGTCCGTTGGTGGAACTGGGTCTGACTTATCGCCAGCCGCGTAATCAGCACGACTCATGGAAGCGCGCTTGGGAAGAGAAGCGTTCGAAGCTGGTGTTTGCCGATTCTACGATGGCACTACCTACGCCCAAACGTCCTTGGCAGGCTCTTGCTGAGGTGACGGGCATCAACATTGGCGTACAGTTGTTCGACCGCTGGGCATTGAACTCAGACTTCGCTCAGACCACCTTGAACTCGCTGAAGCACAACTTTACCGACGGCATGGTGTGGGACAATGACTTCTTCATCACCAACATGTTTGCCCACCCGTATCATGGCAACCTGTATTTCAACGCTGCCCGTACCAATGGCCTGACGTTCTGGGAGTCGGCACCTTACTCACTGCTGGGTTCGGCGATGTGGGAATTCCTGGGTGAGACGGAGCCACCCGCCATCAACGACATTATCGCCACCACCTGCGGTGGTATGGCTATCGGTGAAATGACGCACAGGCTGAGCCAAACCGTCCTCGACGACCGCGACCGTGGCTTCAAGCGTTTCGTGCGCGAGGCTGCTGCTGCCATCGTCAATCCCATACAGGGACTGCACCGCATCATCAGCGGTGATGCCTGGCGTGTGAAGAACAGAAACTACCGCTATCATGACTTCAACGAGATTCCTATCGATGCATCGTTCTCTGTGGGTTGGCGCTATTTGGCCGACGACGGAGCCCTCTTCCGTGGCATCCATGCACCCTACATCAACCTGACGCTGACGTACGGCACATCGGTGGACGGCGACAAGCATACCAAGCCCTACGACTTCTTTGATATCGAGGCCAATTCCGCCTTTGGTGGCGGACAGCCTATGGTGAATACGCTGAACATCGTGGGACGTCTGTGGAGTACGCCCATCCTCGACGAGAAGGATATGGCCGGCGAGTTCGGTATCTACCAGCACTTCAACTACTACGATGCCAAGCCTATCGAAGACGGCTCCGACCTGACACCTTACCGCATCAGCGAGGCTGCCGGTTTCGGCCCTGGTTTCGTTTTCTCGCTGCCTCAGATGGGATACCTGTCAAAGATGGAGCAGCGTATCTTCGCGAGTGGCATCCTGCTTGGCGGTACCAAGAGTGACTTCTTCAACGTCATCGAGCGTGACTATAACATGGGCAGCGGATTCAGTGTCAAGTCGAAAACCCAGCTCGACTTCGGCAGGTACGGACGCATCATTCTCAACGCCAAATACTTCCGCCTTTGGACCTGGAAGGGCTACGAGAAAAAGGACCTGCAGCCATACGTCGACGGCACCGCCGACCTGCATTACCTGAATGTGCAGGGTGACAACAGCAATGCAGCGCTGTTGGTCATCAATCCCGTCATCGAGATGCACCTGACCCGTCAGTGGTCTCTCACTCTCTCGGGTTCTTACTTTGGTCGTCGTACACACTACAACTATTACTATGACAAAGACTTAATCTTGCGTGAGAATAGTACGGTGCGTGCCAGAACCTTCGAAACCAAGATTGGATTGACATGTCGTCTGTAATAAAGTGAAGAGTGAAAAGTGAAGAGTGAAGAATGAAAAAGTATCTATTTATTTTACTCCTTTCAGCTGTCACGTCAGCGGCGAACGCAGAGTACGCCGCTGACGACAGTATGGAGAACGACACCGTGGTGTCGCAAGAGAAGAAACTCGGTTTAGGCAAACGCCTAAACAACAAACTATCCGACAAGTATTACAAAACGAAGTACGACACCAACTACGTGGCCAGGCCCAAGGAGAAGTGGCTGTTCAGACTCTTGGGCAACCAGACCGGCAACTACATCCACGCCAAGGGAACGGTGAAAGGCGTCTATTCGAAGTACGACCTTCACACCAAGACGAACAACACCCTGGGACTGGAGGTGAACTACTGCGACGTTGCCGCCACCATCTCTATCAACCCCGCCAAGATTGGAGGTGACTACAACGACTACGAATTCAACTTCGAATACCACGGACAGCAGCTCAGCTTCGACATCAACTACCAGCGCGCCAACTCGCTGGCTGGCGACATCCAGTTTCGCGATGTCGACCATCTCGACGAGGACGGCCTGCGCATGAATGTGGTGAACGTCTCTGCCTATTACTCTTTCAACCACCGTCGTTTCTCCTTTCCTGCTGCCTTGTTCCAGAACTACTACCAGCTGCGCTCGGCCGGCTCATGGCTGGCGGGGCTCAGTTTCCAGTCGGGAAGCATCAAGACCACTGACGAGTTGAAGGCGCGCAGTCCGTTGGCCCCTGAGGTTCACCTCACCTTCGCCAATGTCGCCCTTGGAGGCGGCTACGGCTATAACTTCGTGTTCGGCAAGCATTCACAGTGGCTATTCCACCTCTCTGCACTCCCCTCTGTCGTGCTTTACAAGCATAACCGCTTGACGGTGAATGGCGACGAGATGAAGGACCACCGCCTGTGCTTCAATATGATTTTCAACGAGCGTGCAGCCCTTGTCTATCAC
>JAFYDA010000012.1 GCA_017545045.1 Prevotella sp.
GGAAATCTTGAACACTTGCTTCACCTCTATCTCGCCGGTGACGATTTCCTTCTTCACCTTGTCGAGCATGCCCTGCATGCTGGACTTCACCTCGTTGATGGCATCGTAGATAATAGAATAGGTATTGATTTCCACACCTTCGCGCTCAGCCAGACGGCGGGCGTCGGCAGAGGGACGCACCTGGAAGCCGACGATGATGGCCTGTGAGGCGCTGGCCAGCATAACGTCGTTCTCGCTGATCTGGCCCACGGCCTTGGAGATGACATTGACCTGCACTTTCTCAGTGCTGAGCTTGATGAACGAGTCGCTGAGGGCCTCGATACTTCCGTCGGTGTCGCCCTTGACGATGATGTTCAGCTCATGGAACTCACCCAGTGCGATGCGGTGCGACAGCTCGTCGAGGCCAAGCTTCGTGGTGGTGCGCAGGCTCTGCTCACGCTGCAGCTGCACGCGCTTGTTAGTGATGTCACGGGCTTCCTGTTCGGTCTCCATGATGTGGAACGTGTCGCCGGCAGTAGGCGCGCCGTTGAGTCCAAGGATGATGGCGGGCTCAGCGGGACCGGCCTGGTCAATGCGCTGGTTACGCTCGTTGAACATGGCCTTGATGCGGCCGTAGCTGGTGCCTGCAACGACGATGTCGCCCACCTTGAGCGTGCCGTTGGCAACGAGCACCGTGGAGACGTAGCCGCGGCCCTTGTCAAGGCTGGATTCGATGATGGAGCCGGTGGCCTTGCGGTTGGGGTTGGCCTTCAGCTCGAGCATCTCGGCTTCGAGGAGCACTTTCTCTAACAGTTCGTCGACGCCGATGCCTTTCTTGGCGGAGATTTCCTGACACTGGTACTTGCCGCCCCAATCCTCGACAAGCAGGTTCATGTTGGCCAGGTCCTCGCGGATCTTGTCGGGGTTGGCACCGGGCTTGTCTATCTTGTTGATGGCAAACACCATGGGCACGTTGGCAGCCTGGGCGTGGGCGATGGCCTCCTTCGTAGTAGGCATCACGCTGTCGTCGGCAGCCACGATGATGATGGCGATATCCGTCACTTGGGCACCGCGGGCACGCATGGCAGTGAAGGCCTCGTGACCGGGGGTGTCAAGGAAGGTGATGCGGCGGCCGTCCTTCAGCTTCACGTTGTAGGCACCGATGTGCTGCGTGATGCCGCCAGCCTCGCCGGCAATGACGTTGGTGTTGCGGATGTGGTCGAGCAACGAGGTCTTACCGTGGTCAACGTGACCCATGACGGTGACGATGGGGGCGCGTGTCACCAGGTCGTTCTCGTCGTCCTCCTCCTCGGTGATGGCGTTCTGCACCTCTGCAGAGACGTACTCGGTGGTGAAGCCGAACTCCTCGGCCACGATGTTGATGGTCTCAGCGTCAAGGCGCTGATTGATGCTCACCATGATGCCGATGGACATGCAGGTGCCGATGACCTGGTTGACGCCGACGTTCATCATCGTAGCCAGCTCGCTGACGGTGACGAACTCGGTGAGCTTCAGCACGGTCGAACGTGCGGCCTCGGCAGCCATTTCCTCGTTCATGCGCTCAGCCACGGCGTCGCGCTTCTCACGGCGGTACTTGGCACCTTTCTTATTCTGGTTCTTCGACGTCAGACGGGCCAGCGTCTCCTTCACCTGACGGGCGACGTCCTCCTCGTTCACTTCCAGCTGCTTCTGCGGACGGTTCTTGTTCTTCTTGTTCTTGCCGCCCTGCTGGTTGTCGTTGAAGTTTTGGTTCTCGCCTTGAGAGCGCCCGTCGGCCGAGCGGCCACCCTTGTTCTTATTCTTGTTCTTCTTGTTCTGGGCGTCGTTCTTAGCCTCGGCCTCGATGTCGACGCGCTCCTTGCCGATGCGCAGGCGCTTCTTCTTCTCGCTGCGCTGCTGGGCCAGTTTCTCCTCGCGTTCCTTCTTCTTCTCCTCCTTGGATTTCTTTTTGGGACGCGTACTCTGGTTGAGCGAATCGAGGTCTATCTTTCCCAATACGTTCACCTTGGGAGCCAACTTGGCCTCGCTCTTCAGCGTGAATATCTTCGGACTTTCTGCCTGCTGGGCGGATGCTTCGTCATCAGCGTCATCGGCATCGGGCTCCTCGCCGTCTTCGGCTTCCTCGGTGTCTTCGGCTTCGGGTTCCTCGGCGTCCTCCACTGTTTCCTCCGCTTTGCGTCCCACAGGCGCCTTTGCGACAGGGGACTCTTCGGAAACGGGTTCCTCGGGCTCTTCCGCTTTTGTCACCTCAACCTCAGGCACCGACTCCTCAAGTGCTTCGACAGGCGCGCTGACGGGCTCCTCAACGGACGCGCTGACAGACGTTGCGACCGATTCAGCCACAACTTCCGGCTGGGGTACACGCTTCTCCTCAACGGGCTTCGGTTCTTCCTTCTTCACGCTCTCAGCCTGAATGTCGGCAGGAACCTCGGGCTGAGGCTTCTCCTTCTGAACAGGAGCAGAAGACGGACGCTTGGCAAAGTTGTCCAAATCAATCTTCCCAAGAGGCTTGAACTGTTGGCGCGCCGGCTTGGGAGCCTCAGCTTCCTTCTTCTCCTTCTCCTTTTCCTTCTTCTTCGGGAAAATCATCTCAGCCTGCTTCTTGATGGCTTTGTCGCTCTTGAACTCGCTGACCAGCGCCTCATACTGCACGTCGCTGATCTTCGTGTTCGGAGTGGCGTCATCCTTCACTTCGCCGAGACTACTTTTCTTCTTGAGGAACTCCACTGCCGTCTGGAGTCCTATGTTCAGTTCTGATAATACCTTATTTAATCTTACTCCCATATATTACTCAAATTCAGCTCTTAAAATGTTCAATACCTCGTCTACGGTTTCCTCTTCAAGGTCGGCCTTCTCAATCAGCATCTCACGGGGAGCATTGAGCACGGCCTTGGCCGTATCGAGACCGATGGCCTTGATGGAGTCGATAATCCACTGGTCAATCTCGTCGGCGAACTCGTCGAGATAGATGTCCTCGTCCTCGGAGCCTTCGCTCACCACGCGGAACACGTCAATGGTGTGCTCGGTCAACATAGAGGCCAGCTTAATGTTCATACCACCCTTACCAATGGCCAGGCTCACCTCTTCAGGCTGCAGATAGACCTCTGCCTTGTGGTTCTCTTCATCGAGCACGATTGACGACACCTTGGCTGGCGAGAGTGCGCGCTGGATGAACAGCTGCGTGTTGCTGGAGTAGTTGATGACGTCGATGTTCTCGCCGCCCAGCTCACGGACGATGCCGTGAACACGGCTACCCTTCACGCCGACGCAGGCGCCCACTGGGTCGATGCGCTCGTCGTAGCTCTCGACGGCCACCTTGGCACGCTCACCCGGCATGCGGGCCACCTTCTTAATAGTAATCAGACCGTCGTTAATCTCAGGCACCTCGGCTTCAAGCAGGCGCTCCAGGAACACAGGGCTCGTGCGGCTCAGGATAATACGGGGATTGTTGTTCTCGTTCTGCACTTCCTTGACGATGGCGCGAACGGTCTCGCCCTTGTGGTAGTTGTCGGCGGGTATCTGCTCGCTCTTCGGAAGATGAAGCTCATTGCCCTCGTCGTCCATCAGCAGCACCTCGCGCTTCCACATCTGGTAGACCTCGCCGCTGACAACAGTGTTCACCTTGTCCTTGTACTTCTGGTACAGCGAGTCGTGCTCCAGTTCCAGAATCTTCGATGCCAGCGTCTGGCGCAGGTTCAGGATGGCACGGCGGCCGAACTTCTGGAAGTTCACCTCCTCCGACACCTCTTCGCCCACCTCGTAGTCGGGCTCAATCTTCTGCGCATCACTCAAGGCTATCTCCTTGTTTTCATCCTTCACCTCGCCGTCTTCCACGACAATACGATTGCGGTGAATCTCAAAGTCTCCCTTGTCGGGGTTCACAATCACGTCGAAGTTCTCGTCCGAGCCAAACATCTTGGCAATGACATTGCGGAAGCTCTCTTCGAGCACGCTCACTAGTGTCGTACGGTCAATGTTCTTCGTCTCTTTAAATTCCTGAAAGGTCTCTATCATTGAAGGACCTTTCACTTCTTTTTTTGTTGCCATTTATCTCATTTTTATTATTTGAATGCTAACAGATATTTTACAGACTTCACCTCGTCCATCGAGAAAGTCTTATCAACGTCGACCACGACGGGACGCTTCTTGCCCTCCACGGTCTGCTTTTCCTGAACGGTGATGGTGAACAGGCGACCTTCTACCGACTTCAGAATACCTTTCTGCTTCTGTCCGTCAGCCTGCAAGACCTCTACCTCATCGCCTATGTGATTCTTGTATTGCTGCTCCACCTTGAAGGGCTGGCCAATGCCGGCACTGCCGACCTCCAGTTCGTAGTCGCCCACCTCGTCGCCCAGCTTCTCCTGAAGAAAGCGGCTCAGTTCTGCACAATCCTCAATCCAGACGCCATCAGCATGGTCGATTTCAATCACAATACGGTCGTCAGCACCGAATACAACGTCAACAAGGAAGTAATCGTTGCCCTGCAACCACTCTTCCACCAATGTTTTTACAACTTCTTTCGTTATCATCTATTTGTGTTATTATAATGCAAATGAGAGACCCCTTGAAGAGTCTCTCATTCCACTGAACGGGTGCAAAGGTACGACTTTTTTTCCGTTTCTGCAAATTTTTATGAATTTTTCTTCGGCATCAGCAGTTTTTTGTATTCTTCCGGCTGCTGTAACAGGCGGATGGCCTCCTTTACCTGTTTGTCATATCGCAGTCCTGACTCAATGCTGCCAGCCTGATAATAATAGGCAGTAATGATGTCGAGCTCAAGCATCTGGCGTATCACATTCTGATGTTTTTCAATGTCGGTGGCCACATCGTGACGCAGTTTGCTCTCCAGCAGGTCGAACGTCTCCTTGGCCTCCTCGTAGTAGCCCTCGGCCTTGGCCGTCTTCACCAGTTCCTTCAGCTGTTTCTGACTGACGGGATCGTAAGTGAAGCCACTGCTGACGACACGCTGCTTGAAGTCTTCAAAGTCGGCATCCGACAAATGGAAGTCCCGGGGCGAGGCGATGGTGGGATGTTTGTCGATGTATTCTACGACATAGTCAAACATAACTTCCGTGGAGTCCTGTCCCGAGGCCGACAGGTAGAAAGCGATGTTGGGAAGGGTGTCGTTCTTCAACTCCACGTCGGGCGTAATGCCGCCTCCGTCACGTACCTCGCGTCCGCCCACCGTATAGAATACGTGCGTCAGCGAGTCGGGAACCCGTTCGCGATAGCTTCCCGTACCGTCGCGGCGGTAGTTGATAGCCTGTATGCAGCGCCCACTGGGAATGTAGTATTTCGAGGTCGTCAGCTTCAGGTTCGTGTTGTAGGGCATGTCCAGCGGAATCTGCACCAGTCCCTTTCCGTAAGTCCGGGTGCCGATGACGATGGCGCGATCCAGATCCTGCAGGGCGCCGCTGGTAATCTCACTGGCCGAAGCCGTCTCACCATTCACCAGAACGGCTATCGGCATCAGCGTGTCGACTGGTTCGAAGCGAGTCTTATATTCATGATTGGCCTGCTTGAGCTTTCCGCGGTTTTCAACAATGAGCTGGCCCTTGTTCACCCACAGGTTGACGATGTCCACAGCCTCCATCTCTGAACCGCCGCCGTTGCCGCGCAGGTCGAAGACCAGCGACGTGGCTCCCTGCTTCTTCAGGTCGACGAACGCCCGTCTGACGTCTTTAGAACATCCCTCGGTAAACTGGTTCAGGTTGATATAGCCGACCCCTCCCTCCAGCATGCCATAGAAAGGCAGCTCAGGAAGCTTGATGGCACGGCGGGTAATCTTGAAACTCATGTCCTTTCCCGTTGACGGACGCTTCACCTTCAGGACGAAATTCGTGCCGGCATCGCCGCGCAGATGACTGCTTACGTAAGACACGTCCTTATCGGTCATGATGGAGTCATCTATACTCAGGATAATGTCGCCCTTCTTCAGTCCCACCTCTGCCGCCGGCATGCCTTCGTAAGGCTCGTCAATGACGATGCGCTTCAGCTTCTGGTGCTGGCGTATCAGCGCGCCGATGCCTGCATATTTGCCCGTCAGCATCATTTTCAGGTTCTTCGTCTCGCTTTCCGGATAATACTCGGTATACGGGTCGAGTGAGCGAAGCATGGCCTTGATGCCGGTGCCGATGACCGTGCTTGGATTGAGCGTGTCAACATACAGCAAATCCAAGTTCTTGTACACTTGATTGAATATGTCCAGATTCTTGGCTACATCAAGATTGTGGTTCTTCTGACCATGCGCAGCCAAAGAAAGAAACAGGACAAACAGGATAACGTATGGTCTTTTCATCGTTTCAAAATTTGGCGCAAAGGTAAGAAAGTTTTTTGTAACCAACAAAATTCTTCATAAGTTTTTTCTTTAATTGCTTCGTTGTTTCAGCTTAATTTGGTAATTTTGCAATCTATGACTGTTGACGAGCTTTTCGACCGATGCGTTGAACTGGCCACTGCCGACCCTTCGGCGGCGGTTAATCGGTTCATGCACGAGACACTGGTGCTCTGCTGTGCCGAGGCATTGAAGTCGGCGGCCACGGGGTTCGGCAACCTTTTTTCACAGGTGGACTATTTGGCAAAGCGTTGCGGCATGAAGACCGCCGAACGGATGGCAGTGCAGCAGATGCGGCGCCACTCTAACCACGCCGACGTGCTTTCCCGCGAAGCGTGGATGCAGGACGTGCGTGTGCTGGCACTCTTCATCTCAGCCGTCCACAAGGCTGCTGTTCCCGACCGTCTGACACGCCTGATTCCCCATCAGTCGCCAGCCGTGCAGCACCACCCTGCGGTCAACGCACGTTACGTCCGCTGCATCGTCAGCCGTTGGGATCATCAGACCATTGAAGCCGACACCGAGGACGGCCCCGTCAACATCGACTACACAGCACATCCTTACCTTCAGAAAATCCTGCGCGAGGACATGCAGCTAAACCTCCTCGACAGCCACGTAGAGGGCACGAAGGTGACGCCTGGAATGATTGTGGTGGAGCCCGATTTCCTGATTGACATTTCATCGCTGGCCCACTGCTTCCAAGCCAACTACGGCCATCATCCGCTCTTCTATACCATTGAGCGCCTCCGTCCACGCGGCAACTCGCAGGCCATGCTGCTTGGTAACTTCGCCGGCGCAGCACTCGACGACATCATCCACGACGACGAGGCCACCGTGGGCAATACGCTGAACGAATTCTTCCGTCAGCAGGCGCTGCAGTTCACCACCTGTGAGGACTTCAACGCCCGCCTGTTCACGGACGAAGCCCGTCGGCAGTCGGTCAACATCCGCGAGGCCGTAGCCGCATTGTTCGCAAGTGACTACGACCGCTCGCTGGCGCTGCTGGAGCCGTCGTTCGTCTGTGAGCGGTTAGGACTTCAGGGGCGTGTCGACCTGATGACCAGCGACATGCGCCTGTTAGTGGAGCAGAAGTCGGGCAAGAACTACAACCTGGAGCGCGAAGCGCCTACTGCCGGCACAGGCTTGCAGAAAGAGGAGCACTACGTGCAGCTGTTGCTCTACTACGGCATCCTGCGCTATAACTTCGGCCGTACCGACAATCAGGTGGACATCCGCCTGCTCTACTCCCGCTATCCCGCCGCCAAGGGTCTGCTCTACGTCAACTTCTACCGCGAGCTCTTCCGCGAAGCCATCAAGCTGCGCAACCAGATTGTAGCCACCGAGATGCTGATAGCCCGCGAAGGCTTCGGCCGCGTGTTCCCGCTGCTGACACCCGACATCATCTTCAAGGGCGTGGAGCGCGACGGATATTTCCACCGCTATATCGAGCCACCCCTTTCCGCGCTCCATTCCCAGCTCTCCGCCCTCAACCCCACCGAGCGCGCCTACTACGAGCGGATGATGACCTTCGTCTACCGCGAACAGCTGCTCCAGAAGGTGGGGCGACAGGAGGGACAGGGCGGCTGCACCAGCGACCTGTGGACGATGCCGCTCTCTGAGAAGCAGGAGACGGGCAACATCATCCTCGACGGCAAGACATCGGCCGTCATGAACTTCCGCCGCGGCGACATGGTCTACCTCTATAACTACGACAACGAGCCCGACGTGCGGAAGGCCATCCTCTATAAAGGCACCATTGAGCGGATTGACGGCAGCGGCGTGAAGGTCAGACTGAATGACGAGCAGCAGACACTTGACCCCATGGCCCGGGGCAAGTGGGCCATCGAGCACGCCGGTAGCGACATGAACACGACGAGTGCCATCAAGAGCCTCCACCAGTTCATCACGGCCGATGCCAGCCGCCGCGCCCTGCTCTTAGGTGCTCGAGAACCGCGTCAGGACACATCGCTACGGCTCTCGCACCCCTGTCACCCGCATTACGAAGAAGTGCTGCTACGCGCCAAGCAGGCCCGCGACTACTTCCTGCTCGTCGGACCGCCGGGAACGGGCAAGACGTCGATGGCCCTGCGGATGATGGTCGACGAGGCCGAAGGTGACTTGCTGCTCATGAGCTATACCAACCGCGCCGTCGACGAAATCTGCACCATGCTTGAGGATAGCGGCCACGACTACCTGCGCATAGGCAACGAGACATCGTGCGACCCACGGTTCAAGTCGCGGCTGCTCGAAAGCTGGCTTGGCGAGAAGCCCAGGCTCGACGACATCCGCCGGCGAATGAAGGCTGTTCCCATCGTTGTCGGCACCACGTCCATGCTGCAGGCGCGGCCCTTCATCTTCCAGCTGAAGCATTTCGCGCTCTGCATCGTCGACGAGGCCTCCCAGATACTTGAGCCCGGCCTTGTAGGACTGCTTGCCAGCGACTGCATCGACCGCTTCATCCTCATCGGCGACCACAAACAGCTGCCCGCCGTGGTGCAGCAGAGCGAACAGGAGTCACACGTAGACCATCCGCTGCTCAATGCCATCGGCATCACCGACTGCCGTCAGTCGCTCTTCGAGCGCCTCCTGAACTGGGAACGGCAGTGCCGGCGCACGCAGTTCGTCGGCACCCTGCGCAAGCAGGGACGCATGCACCCCGACATTGCCGCCTTCCCCAACCGCATGTTCTACCACCGCGAACAGCTGGACCCCGTTCCCTTGGAGCACCAGACCGACACGTCGCTCCACTACGACCTGCCGTCGGACGATGCCGTTGATGACCTGCTGAAACAGCACCGCGTCATCTTCATCGATGTCGGCAGTCCCGCGAAGCCCGACTTCTCCGACAAGACAAACCCTGCGGAAGCACGCATCGTGGCCGATCTTCTGCGGCGCATCCTCCGCTTCTACGGCAAGCGCTTCAGTGCCGACAAGACCGTCGGCGTCATCGTCCCCTATCGCAACCAGATAGCGCAGATCCGCCAGGAAATCATGCAGCTGGGTCTGCCCCAGCTGGAAGACATCTCCATTGATACCGTCGAGCGATACCAAGGGTCGCAGCGCGATGTCATCATCTACTCCTTTACCATCAGCCGCCCTTACCAGCTCGACTTCCTCACCTCCAATTGCTTCACGGAAGCCGACAGCGAAGACCCGTCACGCCGCTACACCATCGACCGCAAACTGAACGTTGCCATCACCCGCGCCCGCAAGCAGCTGCTGATGACAGGCAACGCCGCACTGCTGCGACGCAACCCCGTCTTCGAACAGCTCATAGCATGGGCTCAACGATAAATTCTTTCATCACATTTTTCTAATTGCTGCTCAAAAATTGACATAGCGTATGAAAAATCCGAAGGCTTCGGACTCTTTGTCCGCACCGCTTCGGACTTTTCGTCCGTCCCGCGTCGGACTGGCAGTCCGCGCCCTTCGGACGGGCGTTTTGAGCTTTTCAAAATTTTTCAAACGGACTACATTTTGCTGCGTGATATGTGTTTATAATAGTGAGTCCGCTGCAAAAAAATAGTCAAATATAGTTGAGAACGTCACTGAAGCGTTCGATTTTCCTCATCCGCTCATGGTCGAACTCCTCGTGAACCTCTAACTGCCAGGTGACGTGAAAAGGAATGTGGAGCGCCCAGGCGCCGATAGCCAGTGCGGGCGCGATGTCGCTCTTCAGAGAGTTGCCCACCATGAGCAAGTCTGACGGATGACAGTGATGGCGGTCGCAGAGTTCGCGGAACTCGCGCTGCGACTTGTCGCTGGTAATCATGACGTCGTCGAAATAGGCGGCCAGCCCCGAACGTTTCAGTTTGTTCTCCTGATCCTGCAGCTCACCCTTGGTGAAACACACCATCTTGTAGGCTGGCTCGCGTTCGCGCATAGTGCGCAGCGTCTCCTCCACTCCGGGCAGGGGCGTGGCGGGCAACTGCAGCAGGCGTTTACTTTCGTGAAGCAGATTGGCCACCTGGGCGGCCGACAGATGGTCGCCGCCCACACGCAGGGCAGTCTCAACGACGGAGATAGTAAACGCCTTGCAGCCATAGCCCAGGTCGGCCATGTTGCCGCTCTCGGTCTCGAACAGCTCCCGGGCGGGATTGTCGCAATAAGGCGCAATCAGCGCATAGAGCTGTTTTTCCACCTGCTCGAAGTGGGTTTGACAGTCCCACAGAGTGTCATCAGCATCGAAGGCGATGACTTTCCAGCTTTTTGCCATACTATTTCAGAATGTATTTGCGACCGTTATGGATATAGACGCCCTTCTTTCCCGGCCGGGTCACACAACGGCCCTGCAAGTCGAAGAAGACCCCATCCAAACCTTCCCCGGGGAAGGCTTCTGTTCTCTCCCCCTCGGGGGAGATGGTGAGGGGGGTTATTCCCGTCGGATCATCGCCGGAACGATAGCCCCAGACGGTGACGCCGCTCTTGGCCAATGCGGTGAAGGCCACGGTCTTGGTCTTGCTGTTGGCAGAGAAGGTGGTGCTGGGCCACTGAGTGGTGTTCGTCTCCATCACTTGCCCTACCATGACACCTTTGTACTGTACGCCGCCAATCGTCAGGTTGACGTACGACGTGCCGTCCACTACATTCCACTTGCCCGTCTTGCTGCCGCTGATGGTGCCGTCGGCATGGAGGGTGATGTCGGTCGGCGTCGCCGTCTCCTGATGGCCCCATGTGTAGTTCAGGCCGAATTTGTGGGTGAGCAGTCTGTACGTGCCGGGAATATCGCTGGCAGGTACTTGCTGCGTGGCAGCAATGTCGGCGCTTGTCACTTTCTCGCCAGTGTACTCGAAGGGAGCGGCCACGAGCCAGCCTTCCTCGTTCTGGAACACTTGGTGCACACGCACGGCGTGGCCCTGCGTCTCGTCCTGGAAACGGGTGTGATAAACCAGATAAGTACGACCGTCATCAGCAGCAATGATGGAGTTATGGCCCTGCTCGCGCTCGCCAAGGCTCATGTTTCCCCAGTCGCTATAGGCACCGAAGATGTTGACGCCGCGATTGCTGGCAGCCGTGGGGCCGTAGTTCATCTGCTTGCTGGTGAAGACGGCGGTGTTGCCGTGGTTGTCCTTATAGGGACCGTCGGGCTTCTCGGAGCGGAAGACGCGCATCTGGTAGCCGCCAGATTCCGGGTCGTCGGGAAGTGCCGACAACATGAAGCCGTAGCTCACGAACAGGTAATAGTAGCCGTTGATGTATTCTATATAGGAACCCTCGCCCGAGACGTAGCATCCACCCGCAATCTTCGTGCCGAAGTAGGGGTCGCTGGTGACAGCGTCGGTGCTGCCGCCCGTTGAGGGATACTTCACGTCGTAGTCACGCAGACCGTTGTCCTCGTTGAGACGTAGCATCCAGATGCCGCCGCTCCACGAACCGTAGCTCATCCACAGCGTGCCGTCCTCGTCGTAGAACACACAGGGGTCGATGCAGTTGGGCCAGCGGTTGCCCCAGTCTTTGCCGCGATTATAGCGTGAGGGCAGGCTCTTCTGCTCACCAAGAGCCAGTTCCAGATCGGTCTTCTTATACGACAAATCGGCGTTCCCCGTATTGCCGAAGCCCGAGAAGACCACCGGGCCCTGATAGACGTAGGGGCCGGTGATGTTGTCGGCTGTCAGCAGAACAATGCTCGATGCCCAGCTCTCGCCGTTGATGCTGAAATAGAGACACCACTTCTGCATCTTCTTGTTATAGACGATGTCGGGCGCCCACATGTTGCCGTCGAGTCCATAGTGCTTGACGGCGGCTGCCGACCAGGCATAGGCATCGAAGTTGCCGAACGGCTGCTCCACGCCGCCAATAGTAACCGTCTTCGTCATGTTCGTCACGAAGAACTTGCTGAAGGTGTTGCCCGTACTGGATGCTGCACTGGACAGTTTGCCGCTGACGTTTCCCTTGTCGTCGGCCACGGCAAAAGTGTAGGGAGTGGTGTTCCAGTTCATCATGTCCTTGCTGCGCGCCAGTCCGCGGTGCGTACCAAAGAGGTAATAATACTTTGTAGATGGCTCCCACACCACACTGGGATCATGTATGCTGACACGCTTCAGCGTAATGGCATTCAGCACACTCATACTTAGCAGCAACAACACTGCTACGGCAAGGACACGTTTTTTCTTCATCATTATTTCATATAGTTAATTTAGTAATGTAATCTGGTTCAGAATGCGACGCCGATACCTACAGACAGACGACTGACCCCAATGAAATCCTTAAGATCTTTTTCTATGGCCCAACGGTACTGATAGGTCAGACGCAACGCAAAATAACTGTATTTGGCAGTTATGCCTATAACTGGCGAGATGGCAGCAGCCAAATTAGCGTGAGTCCAGCCGCTTTCGTATTTATCTGGTGCCTCTGTGGCATTTGTAGCAGTACTGAGGATTGCTTCATCACCCATCTTTTCCGAATCAAGGAGACCCCATTCTTCCTTTCCATATCCTTTTTTAGGATATTTCTTGTCCTTATATTCACCATAGTACATTTTTCCTGTAAAGCCTGGGCCAAAGTGAATCCATACGGGGTTTGCTATTTTGACCGTCCAACCGAAAGACATGTTCAGTTCAGGGAATTTCTCATCACCGTATTTACAGTCTTTACGGAGTGCATCAAATACCCTGGTGTTGAAATCCATCTGGAAGAACCCTCCCACTTTATGCATGTTATATTTGCCGTATGAAAATCCTAAAGGAACATCTTTACGATATTCGTATGTAAAGACACGAGCATGGTCTGTTCTGGCTCGCTGATTTGAACGGATAGTATTCAGACGTTCAATAGCAAGAGTCATATTGCGACAGTTTTTGTCCACGACCTTTTCATAAAGTTCTTTTGCTTTATCATATTCCTTATCACTATAATAAAACTCTGCCTTTGAGAAGAGTGTAGCACATTCCTCCGTATAGTTTTGTACACAGAGTGTATTACGGTTGGAAGCATAAGTATCGTAGGCATTAAGAGATAGAATTTTGGAATAGTATTGTCCAGCCGATACATAGTCTAATAACTCAAATGCCTCGTCTCCTTTTTGGCGGAACAGAATAAGAGAATCTGTGAGTGCAACGTTATTTTCATTTTCTTCTTTGTCGCAGTCTGAGCAATCGCGGGCAAGAATGAACTGATTGCGGGCCTCGGTGTAATTGCTGTTCTTGATTTCATTAATTCCCTTATTACGATGTTCCCTATAACAGCCCGCATCAACTAAGGCGTCAGGGTCAGTTATTTGGAAGGAAAGCAGCTGTTTTGGTTCTAATTCAAGTGCAATAACCGCAGAATAATAACCACGGGAAGAGACGGTTAATTCACGTCCGCGATAACGTTTTCCCGTCGGAAATGCAATGTAATATACAGAGTCGGAACCTTGAAGTTCTGTACGGAATGGCTCAGCGCTTTTATCCATCGAAGATTCGAACTTGAGCGGAATGGACTCATGACAGCGGATCATGACAGCCGCCTCATCGTTGGTACTGGAATAGACATCATTAGGCTGTGAGATGTCTTTCACTTCAAGAGTGTTTTGTGCAAACGCCATGCTCCCTAAAAGAATGAGGCATGTGGTAATGATTGTTTTCTTCATAACAATTATAGGTGTCTATATAGCTGATTTATCTAACGATGCGGAATGATCCAAGATGATAGACGTCATTTTTTTGTGTAATGACCTTTCCTTGTTTATTCTTATATGGTTGCCAGGTACGTACCTGAATGAGAGGATTGTCTGCATTGCGGAAATCAATCATCAAAAATAGGTATCCTTCGTCACTGTATCGGTTTGTGTGCCAGTATTGTTTGAGCGTGACACCATAGATGTCATCATATTTGGGATGCTGAACCACTTCAATATCTTCGAACTTCACGTTGACGTACTTCGTGGTTTTGAATACATTGGCTAAATTACGCAGATACTCCTGTTTGGTCTGCTTAACATACTCCACTTTCTCATTAAGAATCATACGGTCAACATCAGAGTTTGGTTTTTCACTGATGACTTTACCAGTAATAATGAGAGCTTTGTCACTATATACACTTGTCAGCAGCCTGAGGTCCTTACGGTTGTATGCCGTTCTGAAATTCTCTACGAAATCGATAATGATTTGACGGCGGGCGAAGTCGATGTCGGATGTCTTTTCCTCCATAATCTGGTCATAGCGGTGCATCTCAATAGCAATATCAATGCCACTGATCTTACCAGTAGTGGTGAGGTCTATAGCCAATTCCTGACGTGTCTCTTCCTTGTCCGCTTCTACCAAATCGACAGGAATACCTCTCACCTGATAACCTTGGGAAGTCTTTAGACACTTACTCATTATTTTCATGGGTGGGCAGGTCATGGCACTGCTCTTCCATATAAGGTCTAATTCCTTGATGGCTTCTGGGGTTGCATGTTCCTTGCTGAGCTTGACGCTTTTGGCATTTTGGTCTGCTGCAGTATTCATGGCTTCCAAAAGATGATTAACGTTAGTCTCCATCGTTGTCTTTAGTCTTTCATCAGAAATACCATCTACAATCTTAAACAATCCATCAGCAAAAGTGGATGTGATTGATGCAAATAACATCAATGATACCAGAATGATTTTGTTAATTGTTTTTTGCTTCATCATGATATTTTCTTATTTTTTCTTTTCTCTGAAGATGTCTTTAACATTGTTTTGGGGAATATTTGTATAGAAATCCCCATAGAAAGTGCTCTTTGGATCAAACAGCTTTCGGGTATCTGCCTTTAACTCCAACATGTGTATGAAATTCATTTTCTGCTGATGGAATACGAGAATGGCTCGTATCTCATGTTTATCAATGAAAGTGACACTACAATACAATTCTGTGTTGCGTGCAAGCAGGTCAAACAGATTCTGCATGGGTAGTGAGATTGAGGGATTTTTTCCACCATATTGATGATGGCGTATCTCAAGGACATGCTGATTGTCATTGATGCGGTTGAGTAGGAGATTTACCATTGTCTCCATCGGATAACTTCTGTCATTGATAGGAGTCCACAAGTCATCCTTCTTATAAACGTAGAAATCAGAACGTAACGATTTTATCTGGAAAGAATCGCCACTGACGACAAAGACACCCTTCTCGACCGTCTCTTTAAGTTGACTGCTGAGGATAATAAGTCCAGGATGCCAGTTCTCCGTCTGTGTTTCGGAGGTGAGCATCTCATAGATAATCTGGTCTGCCTCCGCTTTGTCTGTCTGAGCCTTAACAGAAACGGCAAGCACCATGAGGATGAATATGTAGAATATCCTTGTCATTATTGTACCTGGTAAAAGTTTCTTGATACACCTAATTTGATTGGTTTAGCTCTTCCTTTCTTGATGG
The DNA here is from genome assembly GCA_017545045.1 of Prevotella sp. GTDB lineage: Bacteria > Bacteroidota > Bacteroidia > Bacteroidales > Bacteroidaceae > Prevotella. Next base: position 15,629 of record JAFYDA010000012.1, read on the forward strand.
GATTCATGAGGATACTAAAGTCAACAGGATCCTGAGTGGCAATGAGAATAAAAGTCTCTTTAATTGGATTGTCAGAGAAAATAAAAGGATCTGACTTAAAAGAGATGGTGCTCATTGGCGGAACAAGAAGATGAGCACAAGTAGCTGCCGAATCAACAGGAAGAACCAAATACTTGTTGCCTTTTTCATCAATATCCAAGACATTGACGTATACTATTTCGTCTGTTCCATTATGAACACGCAGGTATGATCCAGTATTGGTCTTTACATTCCTGTCAATTGCCAAACCCGTTTCACAAGATATCAACTCAAAATGGACATCCAAGTCTGTATCAATCTTCGTGTCTGCCTTACATAAAAGGTCTTCAACAGAATTGTCTCCATCAACAGGAAGCAACTGAGCGATTCTACTCAAAAGCATGGAGTCGTTTGTTGCAGAGCGATAAGATGTCGCTGTAACCTGCATATAAGTATCAGGATGCGCCATCCGCTGACTTGCATCAGAGAACAATTGCTTAACCAAATAGCTCATATATTGCTTAGAGATATTCTTGACGCTACTTCTTGTCATATCAATAAGCTGCTTTACCGTATGCGAACCCTCTGCAGCAAAGGAATACATCTTATTGCTTTTCTCATCAAGAAGAGTGACGGCACTTTCAGGTTCTATCAACAAACGAGTATTGACGCTCAGCTGCTTTCGTGGCTGAAGCACAGAAGTATTTTTCCCATTCACAACTTTTGCATTTCCTGTCACAGAATAAACCGTATAGGTTTGAGCTTTTGCCACTGAGAATAGTAACAAAAAAGTCACAAGGGGCATCAGTCTTTTAATTACCATAATTGAAGATGTTAAAATGTTCTATACCATTTGGATTGATGAATATCGGAGTTTGCTTGAAATTTGTGAGTCGTCTCACCTCTTTATATAAATACATCTCAAGAGCCTGTGTTGACAGTCCCTCATCAAACTGCTGACGTGCGCCACCGTTGAATGCAGAAACCAAAGCTTTAGTGAAAGCGCCATTCCCCCATTCTGGATCTTCCTTTGATTTTGTATCACTGGCACTGGAAGCATATAGCATCGTACCATTTTTAGCACTGCGTAACTGCTCCAGGAAATGAGAAGTAGCCGCTGAGCGGTTCCCTTCAAATAAAGCTGCCGAGTAACAGGCATCGGCAAACACTATCATTTTGCAGTTAATATCATCAGCCATATTCTTGAAATCAGCAGAACTAAAGCATTTATAAAGTTTATCAGTAGTTCCTCCGTATGGCATGAAATAGAATCTGTCTTTCTCATCCCTATAGCCATGTCCTGCATAAAAGAAAATACAAATATCGTTGGGAGTTGTCTCTTGCTGTAACCATTCCAATGCCTCAAACATATCTTCACGAGTAGCCTCCTGATCTGTCAGAATCTTAACCTGTACATCACTAAACGGCAATCCCTGTTTCTTAGCTACGACGGCGGCAAAATCCCGTGCATCCTTAGTCGCCAGTTTTAAAGGTGGCAATTTCTCGTCATGATAGTCACCTATTCCAACAGCCACACAGAACAGACGAGGCAGGTCTCCCTGAGCCACGTTCTCACGAATAAGGCGAATTGAAACAGGCTCACTGTTACCTGCTTCATTCTGAGCATACAACGTGATGGTGCAATCACGATTTGGGACTTCAACATCAAGAACGTTAGCCTGCTTGACGGCACGATTTCCGTTTAGGTCAATCTTCATGGCATCCACCATCGCCATCACCTTTGTAGAACTTTCCAAACCATCGGCCATCAACTGATACTTCACCTTCACTACATCTGTGTGAAAGAAAGACTGGTCTTTGGGGAATAAAATCTTTAGTTCCGGTACTTTCTTCGGAGGCTCCTGACCAGAAGGATAGACAATCAAAGGTGCACGTTCATGCAATTCTCCATCCAATTGAAGGTCAAAGACAGGAGGAGCAGAACTATTCTTTTCTGCTGATTGATTCCTTTGTTCTGCCTTCTCTTTCCATCGCTTACTCTCAGCTAAGTCTTGTTCTACCAACACACCATGTTCATAACATTCTGCAAGCGTAATCTGTGCCTCCGGTAATCCATGGTTAGCAGCTGCTATTAACAGCTCTTGAGCTTTGTTATAATTACATGGTGCACCTTTGCCGTACATATAGCAAAAGGCAAGATTGTATTCTGCCTTGGGGTATTGTTTGTGGGCAGCACGTTTAAACCACATTACAGCCGAGGGATAGTCTTGGGTAATGCCTTCACCATGATAAAGGGCATATCCTAAATTGAACTGAGCCTCCGTCTCGTCAAACTCTGCCGCTTTCAGATAATAGCCTACAGCAACGTCATACCGGCCTGCTGCATAATGCTCGTTTGCCTTCTTTAGGAACGACTTTCCTTCGTCGTCAGCAACTGCATTCAAAGAAAACAGCAAAGAGCATAGTATCATCAACAATTTCATCATCCTACACTTTTGCATATATTGAACTTTTCAAGAATCCTATCTTCTTCTTTTTGACTGCCCACTTGACAGTTCCTGCATACAGTCCTCTGGCAGTCTCCTCCAAAGCAAGTCCCAAAAGCGGATAAAGGAGGTCTATATAATAATCTCGGGTAATGAATACGTATAAAGCATAGCCAATAAGAACCACACAAAGGCCAAAAATAAAGAATTTCATCAAAAGAGAACCAAGCACAAAATTCCGCCTTTGTATCTTATACCCCACCCATGCAGCAATGTAGCATAGAACAAAAGTAAGTATGAGACTAGCCCATCTGCTCATCCTCGTTATTTCACCATGCTTCATATATGAAAGGATGGAATATGCGATGACCTGTACGCCAGGAATCTTTCCTAATGGAGAGAAATGCATGTCAGCCTCCTCATTCATAGTACCTAACAGAACCAATCTGTCTTTTAACAACTCTTTATGCTGCACCACCTCTGTACTTTTCAGCGTATTAAACTTGACATTCGCAAATATGATGTCCCGTTCATTGACTTTCTCCAGAACAGGCTGTTTATCTGTGTAACTGCAAGCTAAAAGATAAGGGAACGAATATACAATACTATCATTCAGCAATTGTGTCTGAGAAGTCTTACGGGTCACGCCTCCCATCCGCTTCTGATAATAATTTGTATATCCCCATTCATAATTGTTCACATCATGAAAGAAAGAAAAAAGACAATCCTTGAACGCGCCATTTTCCTGATCGTAGTCCCTTAGCTTACACGACCAAATCTGAGGGCAGTTACCACTCTCAATTGCAGAAATCAAAGCAACATCATCCAATTGGTCAAAACTGGGGCGTTCAAAAATCAAATCTATTCCTAATACTTTAGGATGGCAACTCTTTATATCCGTAATAGCCTGAGCTATTTCATCTCGAGTTTTCAGTTCCGTCATATCCACAATGACAATGTCATTATCCTGCACTTTGTGACCGTTACTTTGTATCTCGAAGAACACATCCGTCATCGAGAAATCACTAAAGGCAGCTGCCACAGGATCAAAGATGCCTACCTTGGAGGTAATCAGAATCAACAACCACCCAAAAAGGCCCAATATGGCGCAGACTGCCAGATGATCCCAACGGAAGAAACTCCAATTGCACACCACCCTTATAATATTATATAACCTTTTCATCGTTGCAAATTTACACAAAAGTCTTTAATTCTCCATTATCTTTTCTTAAAAATCTTCAAAAATCTTCATCTATTATCCGTTTTACGGAAAAAGAATCAGAAAAAAGACAAAAAGTTTGGAGGATTCTTTTGTTATGCTCTCGACTTTTCGTAATTTTGTATCCGAGAAACAGAAGCAGAGCAAATGGAAATCCTGTTACACTATACATGGAAGCACAAACTGCTGCCCCTCAAACAGCTGACGACCAACGACGGACGCGACGTGGAAATCATTGACACCGGGCTGCACAACCACGATGCCGGTCCCGACTTCTTCAATGCCAAGGTGCGCATCGGCGGTACACTCTGGGTAGGCAATGTGGAGATTCACGACCGCGCCTCCGACTGGTATGAGCACGGTCACGATAGCGACCCACGCTACGACAATGTCGTGCTGCACGTCTGCGAAGTAGTCGACACGGAGGTGAAGACCGCCGACGGCCATTACGTCCCTCAGTTGCAGCTCAGTGTACCGCAGCATGTCCGAGAGCACTACGAGGAGCTGCTCAAGACCGACCAGTATCCACCGTGCTACAAGATTATCCCCGACCTGTCGCGATTGACCGTACACGCCTGGATGGCAGCCCTGCAGACCGAGCGGCTGGAGCGCAAGACCAACGACATCCGCCACAGGGCAGAACGCTGCAACGGCTCGTGGGAGGATGCCTATTTCGTGACGCTGGCGCGCAACTACGGGTTCGGCATCAATAGCGACACATTCGAGGAGTGGGCCTACAACATTCCTTTGCAGGCCGTGGGTCACCACCGCGACGACCTCTTCCAGATAGAGGCCATCTTCATGGGACAAGCCGGCCTTCTGGAGCTTGACACCATACCCGCCCACTACCAACAGGACGCCCTGAACGACGGCTACTTCGCCCGACTGCGCAATGAATACAAGTATTTGGCACACAAGTTCTCAATGCAGCCCATGGATGCCACGCGCTGGAACTTCCTCAGACTGAGGCCGCAGAACTTCCCTCATATCCGACTGTCACAGCTGGCTAACCTTTACCATCAGCGCAAGGCGGGACTGAGCCAGCTCATAGAGTGTAAGACCATCGACCAACTGAAGGCCTTGCTCTCGTCGCATGTCACACCATATTGGGAGACCCACTACACCTTCGGCTCACTCAGTGCGAAGAACGAGAAGCACCTCAGCTACGGCTCGCTCAACCTGCTGATGATCAACACCGCCATCCCCATGCTCTTCGCCATGGGCCGTCACCGTCAGAAAGAAGAGCTCTGCGACCGTGCCTTTGACCTTTTGGAACAACTGAAGCCTGAGAACAACTACATCACCCGCATGTGGCAGCAGTGTGGACTGCCCGTATTGTCGGCAGGCGACTCGCAGGCACTCATCCAACTCAAGAAAGAATACTGCGACAAGCGCGACTGCCTGCGCTGTCGCTTCGGTTACGAATATCTGAAAAAGGACGAAAATAACGAAGAAGAGAAAAAATGAAATACTGTTTTGAAGCCCGCATGCAAGTGCGCGACTATGAATGCGACATCGAGGGCATTGTCAACAATGCCAACTACCTGCACTATTGTGAACATACCCGCCACCTCTTTCTGAAGGAGTGCGGACTCTCGTTTGCCGAGATGCACGAAAAAGGCGTTGATGCCGTCGTCGCCCGCATGTCACTGCAATACAAGGTGCCCCTGCGACCCGACGATGAGTTTATCTCACGCATGGGATTGACCAAGGAGGGCATCAAGTACGTGTTCCACCACGACATTTTCCGCGCCAGCGACGAGATGCTATGCTTCCGCGGCAAAGTGGAACTGGTCTGTCTCGTCAACGGACGGCTTGGACAGAGTGAAGACTACGATACGGCCTTTGCCTCATACATACGGACAGACAATGATTAGCGAACAGGAAAAATTCTACACCATCGCCCTGACACGCATGACGGGCTTCAATTCGCAGATGGCACTACAGCTCTATCAGGAGCTGGGTGGCGGACAAGCCGTCTACGAACACCGCACCGACCTGATGACGGTCATTCCCGACTGTTCGCCGCGCTTGGCAGAGGCCGTATGCAACTGGGACGACGCCCTCAAGCGGGCTGCGGCCGAGATGGAGTTTGTGACCAAGCACGACATACGGGTGCTGACACTTAACGACGAGGATTACCCCGCCCGTCTCCGCGAATGCACCGACGCACCCGTTGTACTATATTATAAAGGGAATGCGGACCTGAATCAGGCACACGTCATCGACATTGTAGGCACCCGTCACTGCACCACCTACGGTCAGGACCTGGTACACCGCTTCATCACACGTCTCAAAGAGTTGTGCCCCGAGGTGCTCATCGTCAGCGGATTGGCCTACGGTGTCGACATCTGTGCCCACCGTCAGGCTTTGGAGAGCGGCTATGAGACCGTTGGCGTGTTAGCGCACGGACTGGATCAGATTTATCCGAACCACCACCGTGCAACGGCTGCTGAAATGATAAGACACGGCGGGTTGCTGACAGAATACATGAGCCAGACGGAACCCTTTGCCAACAACTTCCGCCAGCGCAACCGTATTGTTGCTGGCATGTCGGATGCAACCATCATCGTGGAGTCTGCCTATAAAGGCGGGGCGCTCATCACCGCCCGCATTGCCTTGGACTACGGCCGCGACGTACTGGCCTTTCCCGGAGCCGTAGGGGCTCCTTACAGCGAAGGCTGCAACAACCTGATACGTGACAACAAGGCGGGGCTCATTACGTCGGCCGACGATTTCATAGCTGCCATAGGCTGGCAGACCATCGCCCAGCACGAACATGCAAAATCCAACGGCATCGAACGCGAGATGTTCCCCGACCTCACGCCAGATGAACAAGCCATTGTCATGCAGCTACAGAAGACGAACGACCTGCAACTGAATATGCTCTCAGTGAAGACGAACATCCCCATCAGCCAACTCACCGCCATTCTCTTCCAACTGGAAATGAAAGGCGTGGTGCGTTCGCTGGCAGGTGCTACCTATCACTTGCTAACGTAATTTTGCGCCACAATGAAAATAGGTAATATAGAATTCGGAGAGCGGCCACTGTTCCTGGCACCGATGGAAGATGTGACAGACATCGGCTTCCGCATGCTGTGCAAGCGGTTCGGTGCTGCCATGGTCTATACGGAGTTCGTGTCGGCCGAGGCACTGATTCGTGACGTGAAGACTACTATCCGCAAGTTGACCATCAGCAACGAGGAGCGGCCTGTGGGCATACAAATCTACGGGCGCGACGTGGAGGCGATGGTAGAGGCAGCAAAGATAGTGGAGCAGGCCGGACCCGACCTTATCGACCTGAATTTCGGCTGTCCGGTAAAGAAAGTGGCGGGAAAGGGTGCCGGTGCAGGCATGCTGCAGAACATTCCCAAAATGCTGGAGATTACGCGGAAGGTGGTGGACGCCGTGCGCCTGCCGGTGACTGCCAAGACCCGTTTGGGCTGGAATCACGAACAGCTCATCATCACTGAGTTGGCGGAGCAGCTGCAGGACTGCGGCATTCAGGCACTGACCATCCACGGTCGCACACGCAGCCAGATGTACACAGGCCAGGCCGACTGGACGCTCATCGGCGAAGTGAAACGCAATCCGCGTATCACCATCCCCATTATCGGCAACGGCGATATCACGTCGCTGGAATGCGCCGACGCAGCTTTCGACCGCTACGGCGTAGACGCGGTGATGATAGGCCGCGCCACCTTCGGCTGCCCGTGGATTTTCAGCCGTCAGCCATTGACGCTCGATGAGAAAATAGACGTTCTTGAAGAGCAGCTGCGCATCAATGTGGAGCGCATCGACGAGAAAAGAGGCATTCTGCACACCCGCCGCCATCTGGCAGCCACGCCCGTGTTCAAAGGCATTCCCAATTTCCGGCAGACGCGCATACGGATGCTGCGCGCCGAAACCACAGACGAACTGGTGCGGATACTGGAAGACTGCCGGCAACAGCTTAAATGCGAAGCGCCAGCGCCCGGTTCTCAGCCTCTTCCATGAGTTCGCGCTCGCCTGGTCCTTTGTCGTTCAAGCCACAGAGGTGGAGAATGCCGTGGATAATGACGCGATGGAGTTCCTCGGCGTAGGGTTTATGGAACTTCTCGGCATTGGTACGCACGGTGTCAAGTGAAATGACGAGATCACCGTTGACGGTGTCGCCTTCATCGTAGTCGAAGGTGATGATGTCGGTATAGTAGTCGTGTCCCAGGTATTCACGGTTCACCTGCAGGATGTGCTCATCATTGCAGAACAGATAGCCCACCTCTCCCACCTTACGGCCATAGGTAGCAGCCACACGGCGGATCCATGCCGTGGTCTCGCGCCGCTTGATAGCAGGCATTTTCACGTTTTCGCAATTATATGTTATCATGATGATGGGGTAAAAACGGTGTGACGTCAACGCCGAAATGACTCAGTTCGCGCAAGGCACTTGACGACACGCTGGCCAGTTCGGGCTCCGTATACAGCAGAATGGTCTCGATGCCGCCCAGACGGCGGTTGAAGTCGGCTTGCCACTGCTCGTACTCAAAGTCGCTCACGGAGCGCACGCCCTTGACGATGAACTGCGCGCCCTGTTCACGGGCAAAATCCATGGCCAGCCCGAAATAAGGCTTCACCTCGATGGCCGGCTCCTTCTGGTAAAGCGTCTCAATAGCCTTCATACGCTCTTCTGCCGGACGCATGGACGGTTTGTTCACGTTGTCGCCCACCACGCCAATGACCAGCCTGTCGAACAGCGGCAGGGCACGCCGCACGATAGAATGGTGACCTATCGTAAAGGGGTCGAAACTACCGACGAAAATGCCTGTTCTCATGATTTCTTCCCTGGGATTTGTTTACGCAGTCTGACAATATAGACGACAGCCACAATGAGCAAGACCATCAGCAGGACGGAAAGAGTCCTCAGCATGATCAGCTCAAACATATACTTCTCGTGTGTCTGGTCCAGGAGAATCTGTTGTTCCTCCTGTTCCATGCTGATACGCATGTTCTGTATGTCATTCACCTTCTTGGAGTCGAAGACAGAGTCCTTCAGTTGCGAGCTCTCGATATAGTGGTTGAGGGCGGCACGCAGGTTGCCCTCCTTCTCATAAATCTGGTAGTAGAGCATGTGGACGTCGCTGCGATGACTCATCGACTGAATACGGCGTGCCGTGGCGTCGCACACCTCCAGGTTCTTGCGGGCGGCAGCATTGTCGCCCATCTGGATGAAGAGCTTGGTCTGGCTGATGGTGGCTTCCAGCTTGTGCCAGTCATCGGGACTGTCGGCCATCACGTCGATGGCGTGCTGATATTCCCCGATGGCCTCCTGGAAGTTGTTTTGCAGCTCGTGCAGCCGTGCGAAGTGGATAAAGCACAACGCCTCGCCCAACTTGGAACCCGCCTGACGGTTCATGGCCAGCGAGTAGCGGTGATAAATCATTGCCGAGTCATACTGTCCCTGCTTTTCCATCACGGTTCCTATGTTACTCAGGTTGATGGCCTGTCCCCGTGCGCTGTTCAGTTCCTTCTCGCCCGCCAGCGCAACGCGGAAGATGCTGTCGGCCTGCACGTAGTCGCCCATGGTCATGTAGACGTTTCCCAGACCGTTCAGCGACACAAGCTTGTTCTTCTTCACCGTCTCGTTGTCCTGGTGCTGGTCGCGCAAGGTCATCATCAGCGCCTGGTAGTGATATTGTGCCGCCTTGTCGAGAATGCCCAGGCGCCGGTAGTTGGTGGCAATGTTGTTCATGGCCTTCACCACCTCAATGGAGTCGCCCAGCAGCTTGGCCAGCTTCAGTTCTTCCGAATGGAACTTGATGGCCTCGTCGAAACGGCTGTTCTGTCTGGCCGCCAGTCCGTCGTCGCGCAACTGCTCCATCTGCTGGCGGGTCACCGTCTTCGCACGGTCATCCCATACCCCGTTGTCACAAGCGCAGAGTGTCAGTACGCCAGCCAGTATGAACATACGGACGGCAGTCCGCATGCAACAGTTCACATAGGTTTTTAGTTTTTCTTTCATCAGTTTACAGTCAGTTAATGATTATTCAAACAGGGACGGTTCCATGATGTTACCGGAATAAGGATTTCGCCCGAAATGACGGTAGGCCAGCTCGGTGACCATGCGCCCACGAGGTGTCCGCTTCACAAATCCCTCCATGATGAGGAAGGGCTCGTAGACCTCCTCCACCGTCCCGGCATCCTCGCCGATGGCGGTGGCAATGGTGGTCAGGCCCACGGGACCGCCCTTGAACTTGTCGATGATCGTCAGCAGTATCTTGTTGTCTATCTCGTCGAGTCCATACTGGTCAATGTTCAGCGCCGTCAAGGCTATCTTCGTAATCTTCGTGTCGATGCGCCCGTTACCTTTCACCTGGGCAAAGTCGCGCACACGTCGCAGCAGGGCGTTGGCAATGCGGGGCGTACCGCGGCTACGACCGGCAATCTCCAGCGCAGCGTCCTCGGTGATAGGCACGCCCAAAATACTGCTGCTTCTCTCAATGATGCGCTGCAAGGTCTCGGGCTGATAGTACTCTAAGTGCATGTTGATGCCAAAGCGGGCCCGCAGCGGCGCCGTCAGCAGTCCGCTGCGCGTGGTGGCACCCACGAGCGTGAAGGGGTTCAGGTCTATCTGAATAGAGCGGGCCGACGGGCCTTTGTCTATCATGATGTCGATGCGGTAGTCCTCCATGGCCGAGTACAGATACTCCTCAACCACGGGCGACAGACGGTGAATCTCGTCAATGAACAGCACGTCGTTCTTCTCCAACGATGTGAGGATGCCCGCCAGATCACCCGGCTTGTCCAGCACAGGGCCGCTGGTAATCTTAAACCCAACGCCCAGTTCGTTGGCGATGATATTCGAGAGCGTCGTCTTGCCCAGTCCGGGAGGACCGTGCAGCAGCGTGTGGTCCAGCGGTTCGCCGCGGTACTTGGCTGCTTCGACGAACACCTCCAGATTCTCCACAATCTTCTGCTGACCGCTGAAGTCACGAAAGCTCAGCGGCCGCAGCGCGTTCTCAAAGTCCTTTTCTACCCCTGAATAGCGCTCCTCGCGAATGTCAAAATCCTCGTCCATCACGTTTTTGCTGCAAAGATAATCAAAAGTTTTCAAAACGCGGAACAATTAAAAAAGAATTTGTATTATTTTGTCGATAGACAACGATACTGCGGAAATTTATCCCAAGGCTTGGGAACTTTGTCCCAGCCCGTGGGAACTTTGTCCCAGACCTTGGGATTCTTAGCAGAATGATATCATATCAAGAGAAAAGACTAACTAAAAAGGATATGGATAGGCATCTGCGCTGCCGGCCAGTATCTGCATCTCAATGTCGGCCTCGATGACAAAATGGATGAGAAAGTGTAGGGATATACTGGATTTGATGTAAAAATTCGGGGACGAAGCATACGAAAGTGCTTCGTCCC
>JAFYDA010000090.1 GCA_017545045.1 Prevotella sp.
CAAGGACATCAAGTGTAAGTAACATGATTGTAATATAAATAAAATTCGTTTATGAAAAAGTTTTTGATGGCCGCAGTTGCCTTAATCTGCATGACAATGACAAGTGTTGTATTTACTTCTTGTGATAAGAATGACGACAATGACGAGCCTAAGAAAGCGGAGTTTACCAAGGCTGCCGTGACGTACACCGTTACATCCGATGCTGCCACGCTTGGACTGTTTAAGGTAAACGTATATGGTACCGATGCTGATGGAAATGGTTTCGTAGAGACCATGAGCAGTCCGTCGTACACCAAGACCGTCGAAATTCCCGTTAGCAAACTGCCTTGCACGGTACAGTTATATACAGTAGTTACTCCTTTGGAGGACAAGGTAGTTACCGAGGCTTTTGATTTCAATGTCCAGAGGAAACTTGATGTCATGACCTTGAGAAGTGACAACACCGTGGTTGATGATAAAGACCATGAAAATGGTATTCCATATTTTGATAATCCCGCAGGCACTTCACTGACTGAATTTGCAAGGAAGAGGAATAATGACCCCAGACTCGTTATATATATTGATGCCAACGGGAATGTCACTGACCAAACGAAAGAAAAATAAATAGTAATTGCCAATATTACTTGCCGTCGAGGGTTCGACTCCCTCGGTGGCAACAATTAAAATATATGTGAACCAGAACCTGCAAAACGAGGAAGAAGTAGACTATGCGTTTTAAAAAGCGCATAGTCTCGGCTCATCGATAGCCAAATAGAACAAGGAAAAAATGACCTAAAACAATAGAACGATGAAGAAGGTATTTTGTCTATTCGTCATGATTTCAGCGATGCTGCTGTCATCACAGTCAGTAAAGGCCGACGAGTTGTATAGCAGTACGTACTATACCGGTACGGCCTATAAAGACCATTTTAATGTCAGTCTTTTGATAGCTGACCTTCATGGACGTGACACCTGGATTACAACGGGCTATATAAAAGCATACGACCTCAGCAATTCTGCTCGTAGCCTGACGATTGCCAATGTTTACACTTGGGACCAGGATGGTAACGATTTTCCTTCACACCAGGTGAAGGCCTACAGCAAGATGGATGGTGCCATCGTGGTGCTGAACAACACCTACGGCAGTCCTGTCATGCTGAGCGAGGATGAGAAGCAGTACATGATCTGGAAGACATCGGGAAAATTCTTGCTACCTACAGTAGATATGGACATCTACTGGGGCCCCGAGATGGCCGGAAGGGCATGGGTTATCAAGTTTGAATATGATGGCGACGACAAAAAGTCTCATACTCGTACGCTCTGCACCGTAGACTGTCGCGGCACCATGGGCCGTCAGGCACTCAACGCCAACGGCTACACCATCAAGCGCACCAGCGCCAAGACCTATTCGTTTACCACCCCTGCCCTGCCGGAGAACAACAGCAGCAATGATTTTGTCAAGGGCGCACAGCTGCATCAGGCATGGTATATCGTGAAATCCACCTATATCCTTTCCGACGACGGTAAGACGCAGTACACCACACGCGACTCCATCGACTGCGTGATGGCATCGGTAGAGAAGAGCATCAACATACCCAAGAGTGCAGCCAACTTCCGTCGTGTGGACATGGAGATCGAGGCCCACGATGTGTATAAGAGCAACATGGGTTCTTTCAAGAACAGACCTGGCAAGGGCGAATATTACCACAACACACAGATTATCAAGCGCCCCAACGTTTTTTCGCGTGTGCCAGAACCAGGCAGCGTTACGGCCAGCTTCGACCAGTTCAACAAGACCGTTGCTGTGCATTGGGCAGGCATCAAGGATTCTCCCTACAATAACTACATCGCCAAAGCCAAGCCCTATATCTATCGCATCAGGACCGACCAGAACGGTACGCCCCTCAGCGGTGAGCCGTGGAGCTATCGAGGCCGTCTGAACGAGAACGTCTCTTCAGCCACGATGGCTTTTACCGACAACGGTATGATAGAGTTTAACCAGTATTACAAATACCGTATAGTAAATATTCCCGACGAGTGGCTGGAAATGATGTCACCCGAGGCGCTTTCAAATGATATGCTCAGTCTTCTGGGCAGCTGTGAGATGCAGACCACCATTGATACCCAACCCAGCGTGACGGTGTATACGCCCGAGCAGGATGCTACCGAGTTGTATGAAGTCAAGCTGAAATGGAGCTATTCGCGTATTCCAGAAGGCTCCGACCCTGAGTTCACCGTATATCGCGCCGACAAGGGAATGGACAACTGGACAGCCCTGTCGCCGAACGTCATTCCCGAGGATTACAATCCTACACAGAGCAAGACCATCAGCTTTACCGACCAGAGCGCCGCCAGCAACCGCGTGCGCTATCGCTATAAAGTGGTGCTGAACCTCTTCAAGAAAAAGAACCAGTTTGAGAGTGATGCCGTGGAGTCGGGCCTGCAGTCGGGCACCACCATCCAGTCGCTCAGCTGCTCGAAGGGCAGTCACGAGAAGGGCGTCGTGCTGCAATGGAATGTGAAGCAGTCAGGTACCGACAATACCAACTTCGACATCTACCGCCGCGTGTCGGCAGAAGACGCCGACGAGGACAAGTGGCAGCAAATCCACACCCTCAGCGGTACTGCCGATCACTACAGCTACAACGACAATACCGCCAATCCCGGCTTCTACTACGACTATATGGTGAAAGCCTATTCCGGCAGTCGCGAGGGACTGGCGGACAACGAAGACTACCGTCCGAGCGTCAAGACGGATATCGGCTTCTGCCAGACCACAGGTACGGTGACGGGTCGCATCACCTACGCCAACGGCAATAATGCGGTGAGCGATGCCCGTATCACGATGAACTCCACCGACGGCTTCTCCAAGCTAGTGGGAGGTCCCTCGTATGGTATCATGTGGGAAGTTGACAACAATGCCACATCGAAGCTCTTCAGCAAGGCCAATACGGTTCAGATGTTCGTGCGTCCTGAGTCGTCGATGACCAAGGGTGTGCTGGCTACGGTGCCTGGTATGGGCCATTTCCTGTTGGAGAAAGATGCCACCGATGACCGTTTCTTCAAGTTGCAGATGGCATCGGAGTATGCCAATACTTATCGGACAGTGACCTGCTATACCGAGTCAGCACTCGTCAGGGTGGTGCTTTGCGAGCATCATTATGGTAAGCATGAAGCCAGACCTTGGTCTTCTTGGGGTGAAGATTTCACATTGTATAATTATGAAGACGTTGTAGAGGATGAGTACTGGGACTTCGTCAAGCAATGGAAGAGTGAAGGCTTCACGGAAATTAGGTCTATGAAATTGCACAAATATGAGGGACTTCATTTTGTTTTCTTTATCAAGCGGGTGCCCATTGCTGCTGAAGATTATTCAAATGAGCGGTCGGAGCACCTTCTATATGGCCGCGAGAAGTACGACCTTGGCATAACGATTCCTGCCAACGAATACACGCAGCTCACCCTGACGAAAGACGCCAGTGGCAATCTGACCGTGAAGGCGGGCGAGCAGACCTCGACCACTAAAACGCCCGCAGGCATTGAAGAAACGTTCCGCGATGATTATGAAGCCTATATCAATTTGCATGCACCGTTTGTTGTTGATGCCGGTTCTTTTGTACGTCAGGAAGCACTCTCAAATGAAATGTTTTATATCACTTCTTATTATTGGGATGCGTTTTACGAATCCATGGCAAGAAACACCAAACAGAAAACAGAACCAATCTCAGAGCATGTATATGACAACTATTGGTTCCCGTTCACGGTCGGTGGAAACTATTTTGTGACGCCAGAGACAGCCTTCCGCGGCAACCTCTCGGAGGTGCGCGTATGGGACCATGTACTGAGCGACAAGGAGGAGAGCGACAACAACACCCGTATCCTGAGCGGCTATGAGAAGGGTCTGCAGATTTACTGGCCGCTGAACGAGGCCGTGGGTCATCTGGCCTTCGACGTTTCTTGCACCAACGACTATCCCAACGGTCGCCACGCCACGGTGAATGCCAACATCAAGGCATCGGCCATCACCCCCACGATGAGTCAGCTGTCGCGCTACGCCGTAACCAACGAGCACGGTGACTACATCTTCCGCGGCATACCGTTCGTGGGCTCCGGCACCAGCTACACCCTCACACCGTCGAAGGGCAACCACCGCTTGGAGCCGCTGAGCAGAACGGCTTATATCAGTGCCAACTCGCTTACGCAGAACAACTACGACTTCAGCGATCTGTCATCATTCACCGTCAAGGGTCAGGTGTTCTACGACAACACCAATATCCCCGTGGATAGCGTATCGTTCAAGGTAGATGGCGAGCTGGTGCAGGGCAAGCACGGCGTTATCTATACCGACAATGAGGGTAAGTACGAAATCAGCGTGCCCGTGGGCAACCACCGCATCGAGACCTACCGCAACGGCCACAAGCTGAGCTCCTTCCCGGAGGCTGAGAACGACACCTATAACTTCGACAAGAATGAGATAGTGAACTTCTTCGACTACACGCTGGTGAACGTCACCGGCCGCATCAACAGCGGCTTTGCCGACAAGGACGAGCCCTTAGGCTTCGGTCGCAGCGTGAACCGCATTGGTCAGGCTATCGTAAAACTGAGCCTGGGTCGCGAGGCCAACAGCTCGTTCAACTACGTGGTCAACGAAGAGGGTGAGGGTAACTTCGGCACCACGCCTATCGAGGTGGCCAGCGCTACGCCCAACATTGCCAGCACCGCCTATCGTGGCGCAGGCACGGATACCGACAATACGAATACACATTATATATATATAACGACCGATGCTGCTACGGGCGAGTTCTCTGCTCTGCTGCCACCGCTGAACTACAAGGTGGAGAGTATCCGCTTCCCCAACGACGAGGCTGGTGACCAGGCACGCTACAACAACATGCCATTCTTCACCGACAACCTGCCGATGATTTATGCCAGCAATGCTGTAGAAAGCCGGATGATGGCCGACACGCTGAAGACCGACGGCAACAAGCAGCTGTACCACTATGCCGCCAAGCTGATGCACCAGCTGCGCAACGACGTAGAGGTGACCGTGACACAGCAGGGAACCAAGGACAAGGACGTCTTCGGCGAAGAGACGGTGACGGTAACCAACAAGGACAACACCCAGGAGCAAGTGAATGTCGTCAACTACAGCGGCGACACCTTCAGCTATGCCTTCGACTATCCCGTGTTCCGACAGGACGAACTCTACAACCTCTCCATCCATGTGAAGGAGAGCAACTATAACGTCGACACCAAAAAGACGGTGGAAGAGATTCCTACGGATGCCCTGATTGTCATCCAGAACGAAGCCAGCACCTCGACATCGGTAGCGGCTGAGTCGGCATCGGCCAATGGCGAGGCGTTCGTGCCTGGTCAGGTGTATCATGTGCGCAGCATTGTTGCCCAGCCCGATGAGAGCGGCAACGTGGAATACAGCTTCCGTGCCGGCTATCCCAACGTGAGCGACAAGCACCTGCGCAACCTCGACATCAGCGCCAGTGTAGGCGGTCGCACCGTGGTATGGCAGGCCCCCAACAAGCAAGACCTCACGAAGAATAGTCTTGAAATGGTGGTGCTGGGTGCTGTGCTCACCGGCGTGAACTACGTGACCGCGGCTCCCGACTATGTGGATATGATCCTGCGCCGTCCGCCGGGCAGCACCTCGCATGCCACCTGGAGCACGGATTCTGTTTACACCACCTCACAGGGCTTGAAGAACAGCCGTGTGAAGGGCTATGATTTTGGCAACTATATGAGCTTTGGCCCGAAATTCAAGACCAAGCTCCTGACCTGCGAACAAGAGTGGAATGTCAAGATCGACCTGACTACGAAAGACAATACGGTCCGTGACACTGTCAGAACAACGGCTTCGGCCAGCAGCTATCAGGTGAAGGAAAGCATGAAGACTCCAGGTGGCAGCACCTTTACACAGAACGATGGCGACACCTACATTGGTCGCAGTGCCAACCTGACCATGGGTCGGGGCGACGAGATCGGCATCTTCAAGCAGACCGACGGCAGCTTCAAGATTGACATGGAGCCCGCCATCTGCATAGGCCGCGAATTCACCACCACCTTCGTCTATTCGCAGGCCTATATCGAACAGACGCTCATTCCCAACTGGCGGAAGACCATCGAAAGCCGACTGATCGTGGTGGACGACCCGCTGGACGATGCGCAGGCCAAGAAGGTAGAGGGCGAGGTGCGATACTACACCAAGCTGAAAAAGGACGACCCGCGATTTGGCTTGAGCAATGCCGACGAGGCCTTTACCAAAGAGGAGCGTGATGCCGCCAAGGGCTGCCCCAGCTATCGCATGGTCGATGGACGTCCCACCCTGAAGCGTGAAGACGGTGCCATCGAGACGAAAGATACCATTGAATACTGCGCCAAGCAGATTTACGGCTGGAAGCAATGGATTGCCAAGAACGAGGAAGACAAGCTGATGGCTTTTGGCACCCAGAGCTATTTCGAGAAGAACTACAGTGTGGCCGGCGGTACCAGCATCAGCCATACCTCGGTGCATAACGAGAAGAATACAACGCAATACGACTTCAGCTACGCTACCGTCATCACCGAAGATGCGCATTTAGGCCTGCTGGTTAATAACATGGGCGACTACGGCATCTTTGGTTCAAACGAGAAAGTAGGAAAAGGTAACAGCCGCGACACCACGATGACCGTGACCAAGGGCATCGAGTGGACCATCAGCGACGCCGAGCCCACCACGGCCCTCTCTGTCGATGTGTACCAGTCGCCCACGCAATGGGGTCCCATCTTCCGCACGCGTGGCGGACAGAGCAGCAACCCCTACGAAGGCGCTACCTATACGAAGTATTACATTAAGGGCACGATGCTCGACGAGGCTACCATGCGCGTGGAGAAGCCCGAGATGCACCTGATGAGCGATGCCATCGTGACCAACGTGCCGTCGGGTTCGGCCGCGCAGTTCAAGCTGCAGCTCACCAACGCCAGCGAGACGAACACCACTTGTGAATACGTGCTGGAGTGCAAGGACGGCAGCAATCCCAACGGCGCCACCCTGATGATGGACGGCAACCAGCTGAGCAACGGCAAGGACGGTCGCAAGTTCAAGCTGAAGGGCGGCGAGACCATCGAAAAGATGTTGCTGGTGTCGCAGAGCGACCGCACCGTCAACGACTACGAGAACCTGACGCTGGTGTTCAAGTCGGTTAAGGACACCGCCACCGTCAGCCAGCCCGTGCTCCTCAGCGTGCACTTCATCCCTGCCTCGGCACCCATCGACATGGCGGTGTCGCACACCACTGTGAACTCGCAGGACTATGCCGAGCACAAGGGACTTGTGGTGACACTGACCAACCTGGATCGCACCGATGCCGGACTCAAGGGCGTGCGCGTGCGCTTCCGACGCAAGGGCAACAGCTCATGGACCATTGCCAAGGCCTGGCAGGTGGTGAAGGGCGGCGAGACGCCTGAGCAAGGCCTGGATCCGTTGCCTGCCACCGAGCAACTCACCACCGTCGTGGCCTTCCCTGAGGACGGCATCTACGAGCTGCAGGCGCAGACCTACGGCATGTATGGCACCCAGGAGCTGACCTTCGAGACGCCGGCCGTGGAGATCACGCAGGACATCAAGGGCCCGAAGGTGCTGGGCTCTACGTCGCCCATCGGTACGGTCAACTTCATCAACCGCAACGACATCCACGTGAACTTCAACGAGGACATCAACGTGAACGCCCTGAGCCAGAGCGACAACTTCACCATTACGGGTGACCTGAACAATACGGCCTTCAACGGCGACAAGACCACTAACCCCGACGTAGCCCTGCAGTTGGACGGCAGCGAGATCAGCACGCAGGCGAGCTTCCTGTATGACAACAGTGACCTGGCCATGGATATGTGGTTCTACCGTCAGGCCGATGGCAACATCGTCAGCGTAGGTACCGATGCCAACCAGCTGGCACTCTTCACGGAGGACGGCATTGCCAAGGTGCGCGTGGGTGGTACCGACGCCTCGCATATCGTGGCATCGGCTGTTGAGTTGCCTGCCGACAAATGGCTGTATCTGGCACTGAGCTACAAGCACGACCCAGTGACTGACAAGAGCCTGCTAAACGCCATCTATGCCGATGCCGACCACGACCGTCCGATAGACATCCTGAAAGAGGTAGTGACCAACGACATCGACATGCGAGGCAAGCTGACCGTGGGCGGCGACCAGATGAAGGGCCGCATGCGCGACCTGACGCTGTGGAACGACACCCGCGACGTACTGCAGCTGTATAATGACCGCGAGAAATCGAAGGCAGCTTATATGCCGGGACTCGTAGGCTACTGGCGCATGAACGAGGGCTACGGCACGACCGTTGACGACAAGGCGCACGCTCGCAATCTGGTGATGGACACCGAGAACTGGTATATCAACAACGACAACCGCGCCGCCAAACTGGCCGCCAACGACTCGATAGACATCAATATCTCGACCTTCGCACCGCAGTCCACCGACAACTACGCGCTGGAGCTGTGGTTCCGTGCCGACGAGATAGAGGGCAACGGCGAAGCTTCGCTCATCGACGTGCCCAACTGCCTGCGCATAGGATTCACGGACGGCAAGCTAACCATGAAGAGCTACGAGCGCCACATCGACGAGAATGGTGTGGAGACCTACGACGTGACGCTGGACGACGAGGTGCTGAGCGAACAGATGCTGACGGACAACAACTGGCACCACGTGGCTCTCAACGTGCGCCGTGGTGCGTCGGCCATCGCCTACGTGGACGGCAAGGCGGTGAAGACGCTGCCTGAGTCGCGCATACCGGCACTGGCAGGCTCGAACCTCTATGTGGGACGTGGCTTTGCGGGTGGCATCGACGAGGTGCGCATCTGGAATGCGGCATTAGAGAGCAAGATGATTGCCGAACGCCGCCACGAGCGCCTTGACTCTACCTACGCCGGACTGATAGGCTACTTCCCCTTCGAGTCGATACACCGCACAAAGTCGGGAACGGTGACCACCGAATTCTCCATCTATAACTTCGGCGACAAGAAGGTGTCGAAGCTCACGGCATCGGGTGTGGACAAGGAGCATAACCTGAGTGCCACAGCACCGGCCCTGCTGCCTATCTCGCAGCGCATGCGACTGGCTGACGTGGAGTATGACTTCACGGCCTCGGAGCGGGCCATCTACTTCACGCTGCCTGACGACATCCTGCCACGCATGGACGGCAGCGACTTCACCTTCCGCGTGGCCAACGTGAAAGACGTGTCGGGCAATGTGTCGGAGCCTGTGGAGTGGACACTGCACTGCGACTTCTCGACGCTGAACATGTGGGTCGCTGAAGAGCAGATCAGCAAACCGCGTGACGAAATGTGCAGCTTCACGGTTTACCTGCAGTCGACGAGCAATATGGAAGAGACGTACGAGTTCGTGAACCTGCCGACATGGCTTACCGTCAGTGAGGCTATCGGCACGGTGGGACCGTCGGGCAAGTCGCTGACGTTCACCATCGCTGCCAATGTGCCCATCGGACGCTATACGACCTATATCTACGTCAAGGACCGTCTGAACATCACACGCTCGCAGCGCATCAACGTCATCGTGACGGGCAATGAACCGAGCTGGTATGTGGATGTGAACAGGTATGCCAGCAACATGACGCTGACAGGACAGATCTATGTTGGCGACAAGATACTGGAATATGAAGACGCAAAGATAGGGGCCTTCGACTTGTGGGGCAACTGCATCGGCGTGGCTCATCCCGAATACGTAAAGACTCGCGATGCCTACTACGTGAACATGGTGATTTACGGCGACCCGATAGAAAAGCCAGACCCACATGCTACGTACGAAAACGAGAAGAAGATCATCTTCCAACTCTACGACAGCTCGACGGGCATCGTCTATCCGTTGATGGACTTCTGTCTGCCCAACGGTACGACAAACATGGTGATGAATTTCCTGGAAAATGCGAGCTATGGCAACTATGACACACCGGTGAGATTCCTGACCAACGAAACCGTGAAGCAGGAGCATGAACTGAACGGCGGCTGGAACTGGATGTCGTTCTACCTGAAGACGGAAGAGGGTGAGCAGATGCCGGTAAACTTCGTATTCGAAACGGTGCTGCCTTATCTAGAGGAAGTGAAAGACCACAACTATGTGGCTTTCCCCGACTCGAAGCGCGACAGCATCATCGGTTCTCTGCGCAAGATAGTAGCCGGCAAGATGTATAAGGTGCGTATGAACCAGACGGCTAACCTTAGTCTCATAGGACAGTTGGTGGATGTGGAGACGACACCGCAGACCATCGAGCCGGAATGGAACTGGATTGGCTCACTGGCCCGCTACGTGATGTCGCCCGACGTGGCCTTCGCCGACCTGAGCCCTGAAAAGGGTGACCAGGTGAAGAACCGCACCGCCTTTGCCGAGTATAACGGATATACCTGGGAGGGACAGCTGCAGGAAATCAAGCCTGGGGAAGGGTACCTCTACTACTCAAAGGCTACAGCGGCTAAGACGTTCCACTATCCGAAGCTGAACACAGGCACGACCGTCGCATCTGCCCGCAGGGTTGCTGACGATGAGGGCATGCACTGGACGGTTGAGAACAGCAACCACTATTCGGACAACATGACCATCCTGGCCACGCTGTGGTCGTCTGATGGCGTAGAGCACAAGGATGCGGAGATAGGTGCCTTCATCGAAGGCCAGTGCCGTGGCTCCATCAAGTGCATGGACGGCTACTACTTCCTGACCGTGCTGGGCAACCCGTCGGAAGACGCCAACAAGCCCGTCACCCTCAAGGTATGGCTCAACGACACGGAGTATGAAATCACCGACAAGACCTTCTTGTTCTTTGGCGATGCCAGCTACGGTTCGTTCGCAGACGGCGTCATGCAGCTGACTTACGACATCGAGACAGGCATCAAATCAATGCATAATTCACAATGCACAATGCATAATGAAGTCTATGACCTGCAGGGTCGTAAGGTCAATGGTCAATCGTCAATGTTCAATGGTCAATTGAAGAAAGGTCTTTATATAGTGAACGGTAAAAAAGAAGTTGTAAAATAAGTGACGTTATGAAACGAAAAGATTATCAGAAACCTGAGATGCGGATTGTGCTCCTGCCACACCGTTCCTGCCTGCTATTAGCCAGCGGGGAATTGGAGAATTATAAAAAGAACGAAGAACAAGATTGGTAATGAACCCGCAAAGAAAGAAGTTTGCAATGATAAAAACAATAAAATTTCTAAGCATGGCTGCCCTCGCCTTTGTGGGCGCCATCACCACCGGCTGTTCCAGCGATGACGACAGCGAGTCTTTGGATAAGCCAGTGTCAAAGACGGTCACACTGACCACTACCATCAGTATGGACGGGAGTGCCCCCACGCGTGCTTTGGATGAGAATGGAATGAAGACCTTTGCCGTGGGCGACCAGGTTGCCGTGGTCTATACGAACACGAGCAGTCAGCGCGTAGTGGCTGTGAGCAATGCCCTTGTAGTGAGTGACATCACCGACTGGGACAAGAGCGCCAAGATCACCGTCACGCTGACAGACCCCGTGGCAGGCAGTGTGGACTATATCTATCCTGCCAGCATGGCCAAAAGCGACGGAACAGCGAACCTCAGTGCCCTCTGCATGCAGAACGGCACCCTGACAACGCTTGCCAGCACCCTGGACTATGCCAAGGGGTCGGGCACGATGACGGAAAGCGGCGGTGATTTTACGTTACCTGGCATTACGCTTAGGAACCAACTGGCTATCTGTCAGTTCAAAATCAAGAACGACGAAGGTACGGAAATCACCAGCAGCATCACTGGCCTTACGGTCAGCGACGGTACCAATACCTATACCGTCAGCCGTGAGGCAGCAGCCGGTCCCATCTATGTGGCCATGCAGCCCGTCAGCGACGACAAGACCATCTCCTTTGTCGCCAACGATGCCTCAAGCAGCTATTACAAGAGTGTATCAGGCAAGGCACTTACAGCCAATAACCTGTATCCCATCAATGTGACAATGACAACGGGAACGACCACGAGCCTTGCGACGCTCAGTGCCGACCATACAGCGCAGAATGGTGAAACGCTGACGGGGCAACTCACAGCCAGCCACAAGATATCGATTGCAGCAGGAGCCACCGTGATACTGAAAAATGTAGATATCAATTATGGTACAACGCTTACTGCCAGCTCTTATGCCGGCATTACCTGCTTAGGCGATGCTACCCTGATTGTCAGTGGGACGGATTATGTCAAAAGCTTCGACGATGGTTATCCCGGCATCTTTGTACCTTCGGCTCGTACCCTTACCATCACGGGCAGTGGTACGCTTTATGCCCTCGGCCATGAGAATGGTGCAGGCATCGGTAGCGGTAAAGATATTATCGAGGCCTATAAAGCTTGCGGCAACATCGTTATTCAAGGCGGTACGATTTGGGCTACAGGCGGCTCCGGTGCAGCAGGTATCGGCAGTGGTGCCAGTGCCATAGATGCAAGTACTCCGTCGTCCTGTGGCGATATCACCATCAAGAACTCAGTGACCTCCGTCTATGCCAAGAGGGGGGCAGAAGCAGCAAATATCGGAAGTGGTCAAAACTCCAACTGCGGCACCGTTACAGTGGAAGACGAAGGAAAAATTACGCGAATTAACTGAATGCTTGAAGAAATATAGCGTATATTTGCGCTCAGAGAAACAGTTTTATTATGAAGAAACTATTCTTATTTATGACAATGATGCTGTCGATGACAGCACAAGCAGACGATGTCCTCTACGCTGTAGTCAGTGAAGACG
The DNA here is from genome assembly GCA_017545045.1 of Prevotella sp. Lineage (GTDB taxonomy): Bacteria > Bacteroidota > Bacteroidia > Bacteroidales > Bacteroidaceae > Prevotella. Next base: position 12,756 of record JAFYDA010000090.1, read on the forward strand.
ACTCTAGTATCGTTTTGAAGTGCGGCAACTCCGTACCTGAGAACACTGGCACAGGTCCCTACTTCTATGACATTCTAAACTCATCGTATCCCCCTGCTGGCAACGCAACCTCCTTCACTGTTGACATTTCCTGTCGGAACTACACTGGTACTACGCTGCGCGGCCTGTTCTGTAATTTCGGATACTTGAAAACCATCAATGGCCTTAGTTACCTCAATACCAGCCATGTCACCGACATGAGCATGATGTTTAAAGGCTGCAGTGCCCTGACTTCAATTGACCTCAGTTCATTTTACACCGCCAATGTCACCGATATGAGTATGATGTTTACAGACTGCTACGCTCTGACCTCGCTTGACCTCAGCAAGTTTAACACCGCCAATGTCACGGACATGAAATGGATGTTCATGTGGTGCTCTTCTTTAACCTCCCTCGACCTAAGTATGTTCAACACTGCCAACGTCACCGACATGAGCGGAATGTTCGGTTCCTGCTCTGCCCTGACCTCACTCAACCTCAGCGGGTGGAACACTGCCAATGTCACTAATGTGGCATTGATGTTCGGCAACTGCACCGCCTTAACCTCCCTTGACCTCAGTTCATTCAATACTGCCAAGGTTACTGATATGTATGGTATGTTCAGCTACTGCTCCTCCCTGACTACTATATACGGAAGCAACTGGGACACTGAAAATGTGTCCGATGGTGGGAATGTAATGTTCGACAATTGTACAAATCTTGTGGGTGGGGCAGGCACGGCATTTGAAATTTACCATGGCAACGACAAGACATACGCCCGCATAGACGGTGGCCCAGAGGCACCAGGCTATTTTACTGACAAAAACGCTACTGCCATCAAGGGCATAACGAAGGGTATGGCTGCGGGGAATATCACTACCTATAATCTCAATGGCCAGCGCGTTGCCCAGCCCACGAAGGGATTGTACATCGTAAACGGCAAGAAGGTCGTAATGAAGTAATGACACAGGGGGCTGACCCCGTGAATCATGTTTTCCTGGAGCCTCTACAGATTTCTGCGGAGGCTTCCCAGAAAATTCCCACGGCTTGGGACAAAAATCCCACGGCCTGGGATTTTTCTGGGAAAGCTCCACAGATTGATTCCCCCGTGACACACATTTCCGTTTCAAAGATACTGCATCTTACGAAACTTGCACGATTTTCTGCACTTTTTTCAA
>JAFYDA010000091.1 GCA_017545045.1 Prevotella sp.
CCCCAGCATCAACAAACAAGCTAACCGCACGGACATGTTGAGCCATGCTCTGCAGTACAACAAGTATTATAAGTATCGCCTGCTGACTGAGATCTATGGCAAAGACAACATCAGCAAGCAGCAGTGTCAGGACATCATGGAGCAGATGCGTAGGAACTTCATCCGTCGCATCGACAATCTTGACTGGATGAGCGCTTCCACTAAGGTTGAAGCACGCAAGAAGGCCGAGGCTATGCTGTTCTTTATCGGCTATCCCGACCAGTGGAACGACAAGCTGACACCTGTGGTTGAAGGCGATGTCCTGTTGGCTACCGTCACGCAACTGCGTCAGAATGCCGTACATACCATTAGTAGCCTACGTGGCAAGAATGCCGCTGAATGCGGCTGGGACCTTTGGGCCAGCATGTCACAGTTCACCACCGACAATGCCTTCTATATGCCTACAGCCAACACGCTGGTCATTCTGCCTGCATGGATTTGTAAGCCTCGTTTCGACAACGACCTGAGTGAGGCTGCGGTCTATGCCGTCACTACCACCTTCGGTCACGAGTTCTGTCACGGCTTTGATGCCAGTGGTGCAAATTTTGACGAAAACGGCAATTATCGCGATTGGTGGGCTCCTGCCGATAAGGCTGCCTTCCAAGCCAAGCAGCAGATTATGATTGACCTCTACAACCAACTGGAAGTCTATCCGGGACTCATGGCCAACGGAAAGTATACGCTCGAAGAAAACATGGCCGACTACGGTGGTCAGGAACTGGCTCTGGAGTGTTACAAGCAGCGACTCACCGAACAAGGTTTCAAGGGTACACAGTTTGACGAGCAGATCAAGAAGTTCTTCCTCTCCTTCGCACATATATGGAAAGGTGAAGAAGAACTTGACCAATCACTATTGGAGTATTATTATCACAATGACAACCACTCAGCCAACCACAACCGTGTGAACGGCATGATGCGCCTGCAGGACGACTGGTATCGACTCTACGACGTGAAGCCCACCGACAAGCTCTATCTTGCCCCTGAAGACCGCGTAAAGATATGGTAGTGAATAGCGTCATCCAGTTTACTCTTGGTTATAAGTTTGCGTTATAATTATAACGATTTCATCGGAATTTCCAAGCCTGGCAATTTCTGCCAGGCTTATTTTTCCCATTTCGATACTAAACTCACACGAGTCCGATGTGAGTTTTTTTCGTGTCGTTTTTACTCTTTTAACGTATAGAATGTGTTGAGTTACAGATTAATTGAGTATCTTTGCATCCAAAAGCATGTGTGAATGAAGCAGAGGTTATACATTTTTCTACTATGCGCCGTGCTGACCATGACGGCTGCTTGCACTCATTGTAGCGATACGAAGCACGATGAGAAGGCAGATGCTGCACAGCAACGGTATGACGAGGCCTATCATGCAAAAGACATGAATCGCGCCCTGGCCATCATCGACAGCATGGAGACGGCGAACATCATCAGCACGCCAAGGGCCGACTACCTGCGCGGACGCGTCTACGACCAAGGGTGGCAGATGAAGATAGCGGAGCATTTCTACAAGAAGTCCTACGAAGGCTATGCCCCTACTCCTTCCCAGGACTGGTTCACCTATACCGATGCCGGGTACCGCTGGGCATTCCTGCGCTATCGTCGAGGCGACACTGAGGGCGCAATGAACGTCGTCACAGGCTTGCTGCACTTGGCAAAGGGAAACGAGGCATTCCCCAAAACAGTCGAGTCTGCCTTGCTGATGCTCATGGCTGATGTCCAATTACAGCTGCACGAATACGACGAAGCAAAGCTCACGGGACAGAAAGTCTACGAGGCAGAACTACAAAACACCAATCATCAGAACCGTAAAGGTTGGGATATGGCCTGGATATGTATGAGTATATCCGATATTTACCATGAGACAGGAGACATTGAAGGAGCCATGACGTGGCTTGACCGTTGCGCACAAGGAATTGCCCTCGCCAAGCAAGAGCATCATGACTCGCTGGTGATTGAGGAATGGAAAGGCCATATTGCACTCCAGCGGGCATTGTTCCTACAAGAATCGGGCCATGCAGCCGAGGCCGCCGCCACTTATGCTGCCATTCCCCGCAGCCGCCTGATGGAACCTAATGGCTACACCACGGCGGCGAAATACCTGATGGCAGCTGGTCGCTACGACGAGGCGGCCTATTGGTATGAACAGATTGACAGCACTTATTTGGCTACCGACAGCGCTAAGATGACCTTCGACAACATCGCCACCCGTCTCTCTCCCCGCTACATGGCCTACCGCAAGGCTGGGCGCAACGCCGACGCACTGGTCTTTGCCGACAGTGTCAGCGCTGCCATTGACTCTGCCCTCATCTGGCAAAAAAAGAATGAAGCAGCCGAACTGGCGGTCATATACCAGACCCATGAGAAGGAACTGGAACTGAACGATGCCAAAAGCGAAACCCGCATCCATCGAGTACTGCTTGTCGCTGCCCTCCTCCTCATTCTACTTATTGGCTACCTCTTCTGGCGCACACATCAATATAACAAGACACTCCTTGAGAAAAATCGCCGACTGGTGGCTGAGATAGAGCAGCGCGAACGCGAGGAACAGCAGGCCATTGAGCAGTTGAAGGCAGAGCCGGAGGCGAGCCTCACTGCCGAGCAACAGCTCTTCCGCCGCATCTGCGACCTCATGGACGGCCCGGACCATATCTATACCGACACAGACCTGGACCGCAACCGACTGGCCCAACTCCTCGGCACCAATGAGCACTATGTGACCGATGCCATTACCACCTGTACCAATGGTAAAAACCTGAGTGGATTCCTCAACGAGTACCGTCTGCGCTACGCTGCCCGTCTGCTGGGCACCACGAAGGAGCCCGTAGCACTGATTGCCGAACTATCCGGCTTCTCGCGCAGCTCGTTCTTCCGCATCTTCAGCGATGCCTATGGCATGTCGCCATCAGACTATCGCAAAGTCGCGAGTAAGTGAGAGATAACAAAAATCGCCCATTTCAACGAAAAAAGTAAGTCTGGCAATTTCTGTCAGGCTTACTTTTTCACGTTTTGGGACTCTTTTTTCCCACCGTGGGACTGTTGTTTTTCGGGATAGATGTAATTTTGTCGTCGAAATCAAATAGTAAAAAACAACATGTCTGGAATATCTATCTTATAAGTAATAACAATTTAAAAACGAAGAATGAAAAAAGAGTTTATGGCGGCTGTGGCCTTCTACTGCATGACAATGATTATGCCAATGCTGACGTCATGCAGCATTGAAGACAATCCCGCACCAACGCCGGTAGTATCTACCACCCCCTTTGGCGACTTGCTCCGTCAGGTGGGAAATGTGACCAGTGTCGAAGCTTTCACACCTAAGACTAATGATGTCGGCTTTACCGAGTGCTATCAGGTCTTCTTCAATCAGCCAGTCGATCATGAGAATCCCTCGGCAGGCACGATGAAACAGAAGACCCTCATCTTCTTCAAGGGCTTCGACCGTCCTACCGTGATGTACACCCGTGGCTACGACGTATCAGACACATGGAAGAACAAGGCCAATCTCGACATTGCTGCCAACATGGATGCCAACCTCATCATCGTCGAGCACCGCTACTTTGGCGACTCGAAGAATCTGAGCGACACGCGTTGGGACTATCTGACCATCGAGCAAGCTGCTGCCGACCATCACGCCATCTTCCAAGCCCTGAAGCCTCTGCTGCCCAAGGAGTGGATCAGCACAGGTACCAGCAAGGACGGCATGACGTCGCTCTTCTACCGTTATTTCTATCCCAACGACATGACGGTAACCACCGCGTTCTGCTCACCCTTCATGACTTCGCTCCAATACCTGCCAGTAGGCACCTACCTGCAAGAGGAGTCGGGCAGCGATGCCGAGCGCGAGAACATGCACGCCATTTACTTCAAATTGCTGGACGGTGTGTTGGCCAACGAGAACACGTTCTACAACACTTACGTCCAGAAGTGCAAGGAATACAATGCCCAGCTACAGGCACTCCACCCAGAGCATACAGACCCCTGGTTTAACAGCAGTTTGGGCGACTATATAGGACTTCTGCCTGAGTTCTTCTTTGACCAGTTCTCCTATAATACGGCCAAGGAGCGTGCTCTGAACATCCCATCGGCTGATGCTGAAGCGGAAGTGATTCTTGACTACATCTATTTCCGTGATATTCTGACACAAAACGGTCTTTGGAAGTATGACTCACCATTAGCCCCGGCTGCTGAGGAAGAGGACTACTACTGGATGGCCGACTCTTACTATCCCTACTCCATTCAAACCGCTAAGCAGTTGGGACAATACTGTCATGACTTCTCACGCTACGAAAGTCTGATTGGTAAGGTGGGGCAAATTCCTAATCCGTCCGAACTCTTCGAACAAGACTTATGGCTCTATGACACCTACGACAATTCGAAAATCAAGGACATCCGCGAGAACTTCCTACCTACGACCGACAGACCCATCATGTTCTACTATGCACAGGGCGACCCCTGGACGGGTGCACGTCCCGACAAGATCAATGAAAGCAATACGATGATGCTCATTGGCGGGCTCGGTGTCCACAATCAGGACCTCAACAATCCTGAGCACTTCAGCCAAGACGACAAGCAGCAAATCATGGATTTCCTGGCCCGTTACGTTGACTACGAGAATGCGACGACCAATGCCCGCAGACGTTCGGCTGCCAACCTGCCTACCGTTTCTATCGAGCCAGACCGCTTTATCCTTCGCAAACATTAACTCTTTTATATAACGTACAAATATGAAAAAGAATATATTCGTATTAGCACTTTTCTGTTTCTTATCAATGATGGCTAACGCCGAGGTTGCAAAGTATTGCATGAGTTACGAGGATTTTGTTGCCGACAATTGGAAGTCACTCGACGAGTTGACTGCCGGACGCACCAAGCAGGTTTGTCAGATCAAGAGCGGCGACCACGGCGTGTTTTATTTCAAGACTGGCGACAAGCAGAGCGACAAGGTTCTGAAGAAGGAGGCTTTCGCCGTGATGTATGGTCAGCAGCTGTTCGTGAACTGCCGCAACCTCAGAAATGGCAATGTCAGCCTGGAGACTTCAAAATATGTTCAGGCAGTCCGCTACGACAAGGATAAGCTTTGCATCTTGGCTTTCAAGACCGACGGTGTGACGGCAGTAGCTGCTTTCGGAACCGCTGCAGCAGGTCTTTTTGCCGGCAATACCAGCTCGAGACTCGGTTTCACCAGTACTTCAATAGCCTTAGGCATAGCCAACGAGAGTCTGAGCAACCTGAAGTGCTACCTCGTTGACGGCACAGTCAATCAGGAAGGCAAGACTAAGATTACCCGCATCAACGATGAATTCATGGCAGAACTGCTGGCCGACGATGCCCCTCTACTGGAAAGATATCATGCCATCAAGGCCAAGCACAACCGCCA
>JAFYDA010000092.1 GCA_017545045.1 Prevotella sp.
ATCCAATATACCTACGCCCGTATCCGCTCCATTCTCCGCAAGGCTGAGGCCGAGAGCCTCACGCCTGCCATTGCCCCCATCGCGTTGGCAGAGAAGGAAGTGGAGCTGGTGCAGAAGATGAACGAGTTTGGTGCTGCCGTCGAACAGGCTGGCAAAGACTATTCTCCTTCAGGCATCGCCAACTACTGCTACGAGCTGACGAAAGTCTTCAATCAGTTCTATCACGACTACTCCATCCTCAACGAGCCCGACGAGCAGAAGAAAGCCGTCCGCCTGATGCTGGCCAAGAACGTGGCGAAGATTATCAAGAGCGGCATGTCGCTGCTTGGCATCGAAGTGCCTGAGCGTATGTAATCACAGGAGACGTGATATGAACGTACAGATAGAGCCCACATGGAAGGAGCATCTGGCCGCGGAATTTGAAAAGCAGTATTTTGCACAGCTGACCCAGGCGGTGCGACGAGAGTACACACAGGCCACGTGCTACCCTCCAGGCAAATTCATCTTCAACGCCTTCAACCTGTGTCCGTTCGACCGTGTGAAGGTGGTTATCATTGGCCAGGATCCGTACCATGAACCCGGTCAGGCTCATGGTCTGAGCTTCTCCGTTCAGGATGGCGTCATGTTTCCTCCATCGCTGCAGAACATCTTTAAGGAGATAGAGCAGGATCTCGGTACACCCGTGCCGCAGTCTGGAAATCTGACGCGATGGGCGGAGCAGGGCGTACTGCTGCTGAACGCCACGCTGACAGTACGTGCTCATCAGGCCAACAGCCATTCTACGCTGGGTTGGCAGAAATTCACTGATGCTGCCATTGCAGCATTGGCTCACCATCGCGAACATATTGTCTATATGCTGTGGGGCGGCTATGCCCGTGGCAAGGCCTACATGATTCCACGCGACCGCAACCTTGTCCTGGAATCAGTTCATCCCTCACCACTGTCGGCCAATCGTGGCGGTTGGTTTGGCCAGCACCAGTTCTCGCGTTGCAACCAATATCTGACGGAAAACGGAAAGGAACCTATTAAATGGTAAAATTACCTCCTATCCTTGAAGTTGGCGGCATTCTGATTTCGTCCGACATACTGACCGAGAAGTTCTGCTGCGACCTCAGTGTCTGTAAAGGCGTCTGCTGCGTGGAAGGCGATGCCGGTGCCCCTGTGACAATGGATGAGATAGGAGAGATAGAGGAGTGTCTCGACGATGTATGGAACGACCTGTCGGCTCAGGCGCAGGCCGTCATCGATCGTCAGGGTGTGGCCTACACCGACCAGGAAGGCGATTTGGTGACAAGCATTGTCGGCGGCAAGGATTGCGTCTTTACCTGCTACGACAATATATGCCCCACCCCTGATTCCTCCCCTGACATGGGAGGGGAATGTGCGCAGCCGATTCGCTGTTGTCTCTGTGCTTTGGAGAAAGCTTACCGCGCCGGACGCACCCACTGGTGCAAGCCTGTCAGTTGTGCGCTATATCCCATTCGCGTCAAGCAGTTTGCTGATGGGACGGTTGCCTTGAATTACAATCGCTGGAAAATCTGTGAAAGCGCCATTGCAAAAGGAAAGGCGCTGCAACTCCCCCTCTACCGTTTCCTTGAAGAGCCACTAAAACGCCGCTTTGGCGAAACCTGGTATCAGGAACTATGCGAGGTGGCTGACGAGCTACGAAGTCAAGGCTATCTCTGAGAATCACCTACGAACGAATCCTTTTCCGGTAGTCGGAGGGACTCACGCCTGCATGCTGCTTAAAATACTTTCCAAGAAAGGACTGATTGGGAAAGTGCAGGTCTGCAGTAATCTGTTTTATGCTTTTGGTCGTATGCTTCAGCATGACACACAGTTCTGACATGATATAGCTGTTCACCCATTCATTGGGTGTACGCTGGCTGACCGACTTAACCGTCTCCGACAGATATTTCTGTGTGATGCCGAGCTGTTGGGCGTACCAGCCGATGCGGTGCTGTGAGCGGTGGTACTGTTCTACCAGCCTGATAAAGCGTGTGAAAATAACGTATGCACTCTTTTGGGGCTGCTCTGCCTGCTGGTACTGATAGATGACATTGCTCATGTCGTAGAACATGGCAAGCATCAAAGTACGGACAAGCGATTTGCGGAAATGCTTACCTTCATCGACAACGCGGTTCTTGATGGCATAAAAATAACGCTGGAAGATTCCCCCCTCTGCCTGAGCCAGTCTCAAGACCGGATGATTGCGTGCAAAGAGGAAGACGGCCGACAAATCGTTGACGTCGCTGATAATCTCATAGAAGAAATCAACGGAAAAAACAATGGACAACCCTTCGAAGTCGGGTGACGGTTTAAAGTTGTCAATCACATATCGCTCGGAAATGGTCAGCAAATCCCCTGGCCTGACGATGACTTCCTCCGTATTAAGCGTATATTCCAAACTTCCTTTGGTGCAGATGGCCATTACAATGAAACGAATACGACATGGTCCCGCAGGCAGCATCACATTGCTGGTCTTTTCTATCATCGCAATGTCATTATCAATGTGTTCAATTCCTTTCCATGATTTCACATTGGCCATCGTCACTATATTAATCTTCTGATTCATGGTATATTGATGATGGTTGGCAATCCGGCCTTTAGCTTTTGTTTCATTTCTTTTCCATTCACCAGCAAGGTGGCAATGCCGTTTCTCCTTGCCTTGACGGTGCACTCGGTCACCTTGCCGTCATGCCATGAGAACGACAGTTCATAGCCGCCGCGGGCACAGAGTCCGCTGACGGTGCCGTCGCTCCATGCCGTAGGACAGGCTGGCAGCAGTTCGATGACCCCATGCTGGCTCTGCACCAGCATTTCGCAGACGCCGGCCGTGCCTCCGAAGTTGCCGTCAATCTGGAAGGGCGGGTGGGCATCCATCAGGTTCGGGTAGGTGCCGCCATGATGATAGTTGGTGCCGCCCGATGGTGATATATACGTCAGCAGCTTCTGGTAAATATGATAGGCCTGGGCTGCATTGTGCAGGCGTGCCCAGAGGTTGATGCGCCAGCCCGTCGACCAGCCGGTGCTCTCGTCACCCTTCTGAAGGAGTGTCTGCTCACAGGCTTTCAGCAGTGCGGGATCTGTCAGGTGACTGCCTGGATAAAGCCCTATGAGGTGACTCTGGTGACGGTGGTGCGGATCGTAGTCGCGCCAGTCGTGGTACCATTCATTGAGGTCGCCCTCCTTGCCCACGGTGTAGGGATGAAGCCGCTTCAGGGCATTCTTGTAGGCGGTGGCATTGGTGCCGCACACCTTACTGGCGGCGATGACGTTCTGGAAGAGTTCGCGGATAATGGCCATGTCGGCGGTGCCGCCGTAGCAGGTCATGCCGTGATAGCCGCGGTCGGTGACGTATTCGTTCTCTGGTGAGGTGGATGGGGCGGTAATCAGTTCACCATCCTGCTTGGGGTTCTCTATGAGCCAGTCGAGGCAGAAGTCGGCAGCACCCTTCATCAGCGGGAAGGCCACCTGACGCAGATAGGCTTCGTCGCCCGTGAACAGATAGTGCTCCCACAACGTCTCTACCAGCCATGCACCGCCCATGGGCCAGTTGGACCACTCAGGTTTTTCGCGCTTCTCGCCCACGGGGTTGGCCATGGCCCAGATGTCGCTGTTATGGCCTGCCGACCATCCGCGGCTGATGCCGTAGTAGTTGCTCGACATGTAGCGCCCGTTCTCGGCCAGTGCATTCACAAAGCCGTCCACAGGCTCGGCCATCTCGGCCAGGTTGGCCACGAAGGCCGGCCAGTAGTTTTCCTCGAGGTTGATGTTGATGGTGTAGTTACCGCGCCACGGCGACCATAGGTGAGTCGTCCAGAGTCCCTGCAGGTTGGCGGGGACGCTGGGCGTGCGGCTGCTTGCGATGAGCAGGTAGCGGCCATACTGGAAATAGAGCGTCTCAAGATAGCGCGAAGCGTCGCCTTGACCGGTGTATTCCTTCAACAGCCGGTCGGTGGTCAGCCTGGGAACGTCGGCACTCCCGCCGAGCTTCAGTTTGACGCGGTCGTAGTATTGGCAGTAGTCGGTGATATGACGTGTGCGCGCCTCGTCGAAGGTGATGTTCTCCGTGTGCCACAAGTCGTCCGTTGCCTTGCCTAAATAGTCGGCTCCTTCGGCAACGGGGTGCTTGTCAAAGCCGTTGAAGCTGGTCTCGTTGACAATGTAGACCACTGCCTCCTTGGCGCCGCTGATGGTCAGCGACGAGTCGGCGGCCGTCACCATGCCGTCGGTTTTCACGCGCAGCATCGTGCAGTAGTGGATGCTCTGCTGCGGGTCGCCCGTGGCATGTCCTGTCATGGTGAGCTGGGCTGCATGGGCTTTCACCTGATGGGGAATCTGGGCCGTCAGCGCTATGCGGCAGTTGATGTTGCCGCGCATGCGGATGGCTATCAAGTTGTCGGGGCTCGAGGCGAAGTATTCCCTCGTAACGGGCAAACCGTTACGCACGTAGCGGTCGCTGATGACGGCGGAGTCGAGGCTCAGACTGCGGTGGTAATTGCTGACAGCGCCCAACGACAAGTCCTTGATATGCAGCGTGGCTAACGGCTGGAAGTACTGCGAGTTAGGCCCCTGCACGTGCAGCTGCAGCTTGTCGGCCTGCTCATAGTCCTCATTGAACAGGGCCTCGCGGATCTTCGGAATCCACTGATGGGCATCCTTGTCCATGCTGCGGTCAATGGGCTTGCCCGTCCACAGGGTGATGTCGTTCAGGTAAATGATGTTATCGTCGGTACCGCCATAGACAAGGGCGCCGAGCTTGCCATTGCCGATAGGCAGCGACTCCTCGAAGAAATCGGCCGGACGGTCAAACTGTAATGTCATGGGGGCTTGCTGCTGAGCCGTGGCAATCAGCGTAAAGGCTAAAAAAGCCAAAATCGCATGTCTTCTCATCATCTTTTTAATATTACGCTTGCAAAGATACGTTTTTTTTCGTATATTTGCGCCAAAGATACCAAAAAATTAATACTATGCAACCTATTAAGACATTGAACGACATGATTGTCTTCCTACAGCAACGCGGAGACAAGAAGCGCGTGGCCGTCATCTGTGCCAACGATGCCTCCACACGCTACGCCGTGGAGAAAGGACAGGAGATGGGGTTCATCGAACCTATTTATGTTGACGGCGACGACAAGGACGAGTGTGCCCGCCGTGCCGTCAGCATGGTGCGCAACGGCGAGGCCGACATCCTGATGAAAGGACTCATCAACACCGACAACGTGCTGCGCGCCATTCTCAACAAAGAGACGGGCATCCTGCGCCCGGGTCACGTACTGACGCACATCGCCATGGCTGAGATACCGAAATACGAGAAACTGCTCTTCTTCACCGATGCGGCCGTCATCCCCGTTCCGACCAAGGAGCAGCGGCGCCAGCAGATACACTACGTCAACTACGTGTGCCACGCCCTGGGCATTGAGGAGCCCCGCATCTCGCTCATCCACTGTGCCGAGAAAGTCAGCGAGAAGACTTTTCCATATACCGTCGACTATCTGGAAATCATCGCCCTGGCACAGAGCGGATACTTCGGACGCTGCATCATCGACGGTCCCCTCGACCTGAAGACATCGCTCGACTCTGTCAGCCTACGCGAGAAGGGCATCCACTCCGCCATCGACGGACAGGCCGACGCGCTCATCTTCCCCGACATCGTGGCGGGCAACGTCTTTTACAAGACGATCACCCTCTTCGGCTATGCCAAGACGGCGGGCGTGCTGCAAGGCACGCAATGCTGCTGCGTGCTGCCCTCGCGCAGCGACAGTCCTGAGTCCAAGTATTATTCGCTCGCTCTCGCTGCTATATGAGAATCCTTGTCATTAACCCTGGCTCCACGTCCACCAAGATAGCCGTCTACGAAGACGACCAGCCCGTGCTGCTGCGCAACATCGTCCACACACCCGAAGAACTGGCACGGTTCGACGATGTCATTGAGCAGCAGGACTTCCGCCGTCAGCTGGTGCTCAGCGAATTGCAGGCCGACGGCATTCCCGTGAACTTCGATGCCGTCATAGGCCGCGGCGGACTGGTGAAGCCCTTAGAGGGCGGCGTCTATGAAATCAACGACCTGATGCTGCGCGACACCATGAGCGGCATCGCCCTGCATAACCACGCCTGCAACCTGGGCTGCCTCATAGCCCACGAGATAGCCGCCACCATTCCCGGCTGCCGCTCGTTCATTGCCGACCCTGGCGTCGTCGACGAGCTGAACGACTATGCCCGCATCTCGGGTTCGCCACTGATGAACCGCATCTGCATCTGGCATGCCCTCAACCAGCGCGCCATCGCCCGCCGCTACGCCGCTGAGATAGGACGCGAGTATGAAGACCTCAACCTCATTATCTGCCACATGGGAGGCGGCATCAGCATCGCCGCCCACGAGCACGGACGCGCCGTCGACGCCAACAACGCCCTCGACGGCGAGGGTCCCTTCTCGCCCGAACGTGCCGGCTCGCTGCCCGCCTCCGACCTCATCCGACTCTGTTTCAGCGGCAAGTACACGGAGAAGCAACTGCTGAAACGCATTGCCGGCAAGGCCGGACTGAACGCCCACTTAGGCACCAACAACGTAAAGGAGATTATCCAGCGCATAGAGGACTACGGCGACACCCATGCACAGCTTATCCTCGACGCCATGATCTACCACGTGGCCAAGAACATTGCCGCTGAAGCCGCCGTACTCTGCGGCCACATCGACGCCATCCTGCTCACCGGCGGACTGGCCCGCTCAGAGTACATCGTCAGCCAGCTGCGCCGCCGCATCGGTTTCCTGGCACCCGTCCGCTGCTTCCCCGGCGAGGACGAAATGGAAGCCCTCGCCCTCAATGCCCTCGACGTGCTACGGGGGAAGCGCGAGGCGAAAGTCTACGATTAACGAGTAAAAACAATGAAGGCAAAATAGATATAATGGATTATTAGGAAACAAAGTAAAAAAAAGTATTTTCACAGGGAGCCTCCGCGTAATTCTGGGGAGGCTCCCTGTAATTCTGTGGAGGCTCCGCAGAAATCTGTAGCGCCTCCGCAGAAATCAGCCGAAAATTTGCATGATGCAGTTCCTATCAAGAGTATGAATTTCGAATCACTTGTAGGACATATCAACCAGGTGCAGGACGTGCTTCAGGCGCAAGCCGCACATGCTGTAAACCTATCACTTACGGCCCGCAACTGGCTGGTGGGATATTACATCGTGGAGTTTGAACAGCATGGTGAAGACCGTGCCAAGTCTTCATCTGGTGTCATTCCAATTTGGCAGACAGCGTCCGCCATGGGCACCCTTGTTGGATACGAAGGTATAGAGCCTGCCACAGTACATCGACTCGTCTATTGACAAATGCTTCCCCATGTCTCGAAGTTACTCACGTTTGAAAATACTCAAATAAATTTGGCGTTTTGCTCACTTATTCGTAACTTTGCACCCGATGATGAGTCATAAAATGGTTGCTGGCTCAACATTAGGTGTTATTTGAATGCAATCCATAGCAGAATGTCATGAAAATAAATTAAGGGAAACTAAACCTTACGTCATCAAAAAATAACTCGACAATGAAGACTTTTATGAATGTCGGCGACATAGGGCCTTTGGACAAGGCACTGGCCGAAGCACAGGAAATTAAGAACGACAGATTCAAGTATCAGCAGTTGGGACGGAACAAGACGCTGATGATGATTTTCTTCAACAACTCACTGCGCACCCGCCTCTCGACGCAGAAGGCAGCCATGAACCTCGGCATGAACGTCATCGTGCTCGACGTGAACGCCGGCGCATGGAAGCTGGAAACGGAGCGCGGCGTCATCATGGACGGCGACAAGTCGGAACACTTGCTGGAGGCCATCCCTGTCATGGGGTGCTACTGCGACATCATTGGCGTGCGCTCCTTCGCCGGTCTGACCGACCGCGACTACGACTACGCCGAGACAGTGGTCAACCAGTTCATCAAGTACAGCGGCCGCCCCGTCTTCGCCATGGAGACGGCCACGGTGCATCCGCTGCAGGCTTTTGCCGACCTGATTACGATTGAGGAATACTGGCGCCGCCCCGCCTGTTGCGGCACTGCCACCACCAATGAAGCGAAGCGCCCGAAGGTCGTGCTGACATGGGCTCCCCACTGCCGCGCACTGCCGCAGGCCGTGCCCAACTCGTTCGCACAGTGGATGCTGGCAGCCGACGTCGACTTCGTCGTCACCCATCCCGAAGGCTACGAGCTCGACCCGAAGTTTGTGGGCAATGCCCGCGTGGAGTACAACCAACGGAAAGCCTTCGAAGGGGCCGACTTCATCTACGCCAAGAACTGGTCAAACCCGGGCGTCACCAATCTTGCCGACTACGGCAAGATTACATCCAAGGACATGGCGTGGACGGTGGACACGGAGCACATGTCGTGGACGAACAACGCGAAGTTCATGCACTGCCTGCCCGTGCGCCGCGGCCTCATCGTGACCGACGACGTGATAGAGTCGGCGAACTCCATCGTCATTCCCGAGGCTGCCAACCGCGAGATCAGCTGCTCAGTGGTGCTTAAGCGTATGCTTGAAGCGCTTGGTTAATACGCCGCTATAAGTATTGACTGACAGTTGCAGCGAGTCTACATCCAGTGTGTCAACGGGCACGCTGATGTAGACACGTTGCGAATAGTATTCGGGCACGTCGCCCTGATTGTGGTAGAGACGCAATTGGTAGGTGCGCCGCCCGTCGCCATGGGTCAGAATAGTGTCGCCGACGATGCCCACCGACTGTTTCTGCGTGAGGCTGTCGACGGCACCGAGTTTCACGACAAGACCCAGGTTCAGATACTTGCCGTTGGCACTGAGCCATGCCGACTCGAAGCCCACGGGGTCGGTCTTGACGGCTGTCTTAAGCAGCGAATGATGCTTGACAGGGACGGTGGTAATCTGACTGATATTGAGGGCTTCAACTTCTGTTCCTACCATATTATAATATAGGACGGCACGATAGGTGGTGTCGGCCTTCAGCCACTTGGCTGTGAAAGGTGCCTTCAGCGTCAGCCGCTGGTCGTCGTCGGTCACGACGTATGTCACGCTGCGGTCGGCATTGGAGTAAGCCTCCACAAAGTCGGCACGCATGTGGGAATACGTGGCGTCGCCCTTGTCGTAGACGTCCTGTTCGCAGGCTGTCAGCAACACGATCAGGAGGGTAAGCAGTTGACGCAGTTTCTTCATTGTGCAGCTTGGTAGTTTCTTAGCGGGTTGGCATACATCGTCAGGATGCGCTCACGCAGGAACGCCTCGTCCTTGTTGGGTATGCTTATCTTAGCCAACTGTCCTGCCACATAGCGGACGAAGCGCTCCACGTCATCGGTAGTATAGTGGTCGCTATAGTCGCGGTTGGCGGCCAGCAGGTCGGCAGCAACGTAGTTACAGGGGAAGAGCTCGTAGCCTCGGTGTATCTCGCGGTCCATGCGCTGGGCTATCGTGGCAAAGAACTCCTTGCGGGGCAGGTCCTTCAGTTCGTCAATCCACGTGTTGACGGGAGCGGCGGCACGATAGACCACGCGGCCCTTATAGCCGAAGATGCCCGTCTTCATGTTGTCGAGGTCGTCCTGGCGCGATTTCTTGAACTGCGGGTTGTCGCGCTTCTGCTGGAATTCCTGCGCCTTCAGGTAGTCGCAGGGGTCGTATTCGTAGCTGATGGTCATCGGCACGATGTTCAGCTCGCGGAGGCTGTCGGCAGGTGAACCGCCGGTCACGGAATTGCCCATGGCCAGCATCTTCAGCACGGCGTCTTGCGTACGGTCGTCGGAGTCCTTGGCGCGCCCTTCACGCTGTGCTATCCAGATGTTCTCGTGCTTCTGGGTCACAGCGTAGTGGATGTAGCGGCTCATGAGCTGGCTCGACTCCATCATCTCGTGAGGCGTCAGTCCACGGCGCACGGTGAAGGCCTTGTTCATGCGCACCAAGCGCTTGATCCAGGGGTAGATGAGCAGATTGTCGCCGATGCCTATCTCTACGGTTGTAGGGAAGCCGCCTTCTATCAGCAGCACATCGAGGAAGGCGGAGTCGAGCACGATGTCGCGGTGATTGGTGACAAACGTATAGCGCAGCTCACCGCTTTGCAGTGTAGCACTGTCTAAAGAGCAGCCGTCGGTGTGTTTCCGCATGATGTACTTCACTACGGGTTTCATAAACCGCATCTGGAAGTCGAGCGGTGTCTTCACGCCGGTGAAGGCCAGCCGCAGCAGTCCGTTGCGGACGGCTTTAGGCAGCCACGGTGCGAAGCCTTTCATGATGACGTTGAACTGGCGGTCGTTGAGCATGTCGTCGAACGCCTGCCGCATTTCCTCAGGCTCGTAAGGCCTTATCTCGTCGAACTCGTTCATGCAAACTGGTTTTCTACAATATCTGTCAGCACATCCTTCATATCCAAACCGGCCGCTTTCACCTGCTGCGGAATAAAACTGGTAGCGGTCATGCCCGGCGTGGTATTGACTTCTAACATGGAGATTTTGCCCTCTTTGGAGATGATGTAGTCTATGCGGATGATGCCGTTGCAGTGCAGGATGTTGTAGATGTGGCTTGTGATCTTGCCTACGCGCTCAGCAATCTCGGGGCTAATGTGTGCGGGGGTGATTTCCTTCACCTGACCGTTGTACTTCGCGTCGTAGTCGAAGAACTCGTTGGACGTCACCACCTCGGTGATGGGCAGCAACACTGTTTTCTCGCGAGTCTTGTAGCAGCCCTGGGTAATCTCCGTGCCTTCAAGGAAACTCTCGACCATGATTTCCGGACTCTCGAGCATAGCCTTGCGGATGGCGGGAGCCAGCTGATCCTTGCACTTCACTTTCGATACACCGAACGAAGAGCCGTCGGCGGCGGGCTTCACGAAGCAGGGCATGCCAATGCGCTCCTCTATCTCGTCATCACCCACCAGCTCCTCATAGCCCTGACGAATGAGCATTGAGTCGGCCACGCTGACACCGTAGCCTCGCAGGTACTGGTTCAGCACGAACTTGTCGAACGTCATGGCCTCGACGAGCACACCGCTGGTGGAATAGGGTATCCCTATCAGGTCGAAATAGCCCTGCAGTATGCCATTCTCGCCTGGTGTGCCGTGAATGGTGATATAGGCGTAGTCGAACAACTGAGCCTTGCCGTCCTCCATGAACGAGAAGTCATTACGGTCAATCTTGACCGTGATGCCGCCCGGCAGCTCCACATGCCAGTCCTGGCCTTTGATGTCTACGATGTAGACATTATAGCGTTCCTTGTCGAAAAAGGAATACAAGCCTTGTGCTGAGCGCAGCGATACGTCGTGCTCAGATGAGTCGCCACCACAGACGATGGCAATGTTTCTCTTCAAATTCTTCATCGATTTATCTTTCCGTTATTACGTTATGTCGTTATGACGTTATTTCGTCATGACGGTTATTTCCCTTTATATAATTTCGCCACTTGTCAATCACGGCGGCCATGTCTTCCGGCAATTCGCTGGTGAAATCCATCTGCCGTCCCGTCGTGGGGTGCACAAAGCCCAGTGTACGGGCGTGCAACACCTGTCGCGGACAGAGCCGGAAACAGTTTTGAATGAACGCCTTGTACGTCGACGACCTTTCGCCGCGCAGTATCTCAGTGCCGCCATAGCGCTCGTCACAGAACAGCGGGTGGCCAATGTGCTTCATGTGTGCACGTATCTGGTGCGTACGTCCCGTCTCCAACCTGCACTCCACGAGCGTAGTATAGCCGAAACGCTCTATGACACGCCAGTGTGTCACTGCCGGCTTGCCTGTGTCAGAATCGGACGGGAAGACTGTCATGCGCTGGCGGTCGCGGGGATCGCGGCCTATGTTGCCCTCGATGCGTCCTTCATCCTCGGTGAAGTGGCCCCACACCAAGGCATTGTACGAACGATGGGTGTCATGATTGAAGAACTGTGCGCCGAGCTTTGTCTTGGCCTCCGGCGTCTTCGCCACTACCAGCAGTCCGCTGGTGTCCTTGTCTATGCGGTGCACCAGTCCCACCGACGGGTCGTTGGGGTCGTATGTCGGCAGTTCGCGCAGGTGCCAGGCAATGGCGTTCACCAGTGTGCCGTGGAAGTTGCCTACGCCCGGATGCACTACCAGTCCTGCGGGCTTGTCAATCACCATCAGCTGGTCATCCTCGTACACCACGTCGAGCGGCATGTCCTCCGGCTCAATCGTGGTGTCGTAGTGCGGACGGTCGAGCATCAGCGTCACCACGTCGCCTGCCCTCACCTTATAGTTGCTCTTCACCGCACGGTCGCCCACATGAATGAAGCCCGCCTCGGCCGCCATCTGTATACGGTTGCGGGTGGTGTGGGGCATGTGTTCAGCAAGGAACTTGTCTATGCGCAACGGTTCCTGTCCGCGGTCAACCTCGATGCGGAAGTGCTCGTACAGCTGTTGGCTTTCCTCGTCCAGTTCCGGGTCGTTCAGTATCAGTTCCTCGTTCTCCATGTCAGAAATCACTCAGTCCGCTGTCGTCCACCACGGTGTTACCGTCAGATTCTGTTGTCTCCTCAAACTCGTCTTCCATTCCTAAACGGTCTTCCATATTCATCATGTCAGGATCGGTATAGTCAATATCTTCAAAATCACCGAAGTGACCATTGCCAATAAGCAGTGTCAATGGGGTATCGATGGTCACACGGTCACCCGTATTGAGCTGGCGGCCATGAGACAAGATGCCGTAAACCCAGTCCTTCTCACCCAAAATGCGCTTAGGAGGCAGTAGTTTGAAACCTAATGCCTGCAACTTGGCTTCCGCCTCGCGGTAGCTGCTGTTGTCGATCACGTCGGGAATAGGAAACGAAGGTGAAGACGGGGAATTGATGGTGACATAGACGACATGGCCTGACTTTACTTTCGTCCCTGGACCAGGAGACTGTGCCAGGATGCAATGGGCAGGAAGGCGCTTGTTGTAGCCTGAGTCGGTAACCACCATCTCAAGCCCTTTCTCTTCCAACAGCAGGCGGGCGTTGTCACTGCTCATTTTCACCATGTCGGGCAACTCTATACCTTCACCATGGTGAGTGTAGACTTCTAAGCCGTATTTCAGTCCAAAGCACAATCCTACAATGACTAGTCCCATGGCTAACAAGTTCCACCACAGGTATAGGCTGCAGAACTTTCCAAAGAATTCCTTAATTTTCATGGATGAATTACTTTTTCAGTGCAAAAGTAATAAAAAAACAGAAAGAAGCAAAGAATTCTCTCTACTTCTTTCTCTTTTTCTTTCATTTTATAAGACGTATCGCTTACTTTCCGTGATTTTCGTCTGATACGGTTAACTTCTTACGACCCTTGGCGCGGCGTGAAGCCAACACACGGCGACCATTCTTTGTGGCCATTCTCTCACGGAAGCCGTGCTTGTTGACGCGACGGCGGTTGTGGGGCTGAAATGTTCTTTTCATTGCTCTTTTTTTTATTTATATGTTATTCTTTACCGATTTGGGGTGCAAAGGTACTTATTTCTTTTGAATTACGCAAATTTCCAACGAAATTTTTCATCTTTCACTTTTCACTTTTCACTTTTTTCGCTCCTTTAGCTTGCTCCAAAGGTACTTTCCATCGAAAAAACAAAAGAAAAATCGCTTTTTCCTTTGCTTTTTGCTCACTTATTCGTACCTTTGCAACCAAATTCCAATAAAGACATTATTTTATAAGTATGATTAATTCACAAGACATCAAAAAAGGAACCGCCATTCGCATGGACGGTGGCATTTGGGTTTGCATCGATTTCCAGCATCGCAAGCCAGGTAAGGGTAACACCATCATGAACATCAAGGTGAAGAACGTCAGCGACGGCCGTGTGCTTGAGCGTCGTTACAACATCGGTGAGAAACTGGAGGACGTCGTCATTGAGCGCCGCCCCTACCAGTACCTGTATGAGGATCAGTCGGGTCGCATCTTCATGAACCAGGAGACTTTCGAGCAGATTCCCATCGACAACGATCTCGTAATCGGTCATGAGTATATGAAGGAGAGCGATATTGTGGAAGTTGTCAGCGACACTACCGACGGTACCATCCTCTATGCTGAAATGCCCGTGAAGACCATCCTGCGTGTCACTCACTCTGAGCCCGGCATCAAGGGCGACACCGCTACCAACACGCTGAAGCCTGCTACACTGGAGACTGGCGTTGAAGTGCGCGTTCCCCTGTTCATCAATGAGGGCGACCTCATCCAGGTCGACACCCGCGACGGCTCATATCTGGCTCGCGCCAAGGAGTAACCGTTAAGGTAAAAGTGAAGAGTGAAGAGTGAATAATTTGCTACCGCTCTTTAGATGAGATATTCGATTATTGTACCCGTATTCAATCGACCTGACGAGGTGAACGAGTTGCTCGAAAGCCTAACACGTCAGACGCTGAAGGATTTTGAGGTAATCATTGTGGAAGACGGGTCGAAAATACCATGCAAGGATGTCTGCAACAAGTATGCGGGCATCCTTGATTTGCATTATTACGATA
Source organism: Prevotella sp. (assembly GCA_017545045.1). Lineage (GTDB taxonomy): Bacteria > Bacteroidota > Bacteroidia > Bacteroidales > Bacteroidaceae > Prevotella. The sequence goes on from JAFYDA010000092.1 coordinate 14,447, forward strand.
AGGAAAACAGCGGGCCGGGCCAGAGCCGCAACTACGGGGCCGAGCGCGCTCATGGCGACTGGCTCATCGTACTCGACAGTGACGTCGTGCTACCCGAAGGCTATCTGGCGGCAGCAAATTCTTCACTCTTCACTCTTCACTCTTCACTTTCTTGTGATGCCTTTGGCGGTCCCGATGCCGCCCATCCATCGTTCACGCCTGTGCAGAAGGCCATCAGCTACTCGATGACCTCGTTCTTCACCACCGGCGGCATACGCGGCGGTAAAACCAAGCTCGACAAGTTCTTCCCACGCTCCTACAACATGGGCATTCGCCGAGAGGTCTATCATGAACTGGGCGGCTTCTCGAAAATGCGATTCGGCGAAGACATCGACTTCAGCTACCGCATCGTGGAGGCGGGCTACAAAACCGCCCTTATTCCGGAAGCATGGGTATGGCACAAGCGGCGCACCGACTTCCGCAAGTTTTTCCGACAGGTCTACAACAGCGGCATCGCCCGCATCAATCTTGAGAAGCGTCACCCTGGCACACTGAAACTCGTTCATCTGCTGCCCACAGTCTTCACTGTAGGCGTCATCAGCCTGATAGTCATCTCGGCCATCGGCCGGGCCTTGATGCACTATGTCGACCGCGACCAGTTCTACTGGATGTGCTTCGCTCCGTGGATACCAATCTTACTATATTGTCTGCTTATTCTTATCGACTCCAGCATCAAGAACCGTAGTCTCCGCGTAGGCTTTCTCTCCATCCCCGCAGCTTTCACCCAGCTTATGGGCTACGGTTTCGGCTTCATTGAGTCATGGTGGAAGCGCTGTATCCTAAAGCAGAACGAATTCACAGCATTCGAGAAAAACTTCTACAAATGAGCGACAAGCTGAACATCAACGAGTGGGCCGAGGAAGACCGGCCGCGGGAGAAAATGGAACGACTGGGAGCCCAGGCCCTGAGCGATGCCGAGCTTCTGGCAATACTCGTTGGCAGCGGCTCGACAAAGGAGGATGCCGTCACACTGATGAAGCGTATTCTCAATGACTGCAAGAACAACCTGAACACACTGGGCAAGCTCACCATCCGCGACCTCTGTGAATACAACGGCGTAGGACCTGCCAAGGCCATCACCATCCTCGCCGCCTGCGAATTAGGCAAGCGCCGGCAGATGGAAAAGCCCGAAGAACGGCCTGACTTAGGCACTGCTACCCGCATCTACAATCACATGCATCCTAAGATGCAGGATCTGGACACAGAGGAGTTCTGGCTATTACTCATGAATCAGGATTACCGTCTCATCAAAGAACAGCGTATAGCCCACGGTGGCATTACAGAGGTGGCCGTCGACGTGCGCCTTCTGTTGAAAGAAGCCCTCCTCTGTAATGCCACCATCATGGCAGTCTGTCATAATCATCCCAGCGGCAGCATCCGCCCCAGCACGTCGGATGACAACCTGACTAAGACCATCCAACAAGCCTGCAACGTGATGCGCATCAAGTTTATGGATCATGTCATCATCACAGACGGACTCTACTTCAGCTACCACGAAGCGGGGAAGATATGACAGCACGGCAAGTCAACGGTACTTGGCGATGCGAATATCCTTCGTACTTACCTGACGTCCTAAAAGGAAACGGTCGATAAAAGCCTGTACTTCGGGAAACTGACTTTCCGGCAACTGGCAGTGGCCATGACCGCCAACAATACTCCATCCCATACGGTCAGCGATACCGAAACGCTCCCACACCTTGACAGCAGCCTTCGCCGACACCTCCATTGCAGGGTCGGACAGCCACACGTAGTCGGGATTGCCCAATAGCAACAGGGCACGCGGACACACCATGGCACACAACTCATGCTGGTCGTAAGGCAACCTATAGACAGAGTCGCCGCGGAACTGCTCACGCTGGCTTTCCATAAACCAGTGATAGTCGGTCTTGTCGATGTCTTCCACCCGTTCCTTCGACTCGTGCGATGCACGCCATGCCGCAGCACCGCCTCCACCCGGTTCCTGAGCTATCGTCAGGGCAATACGCTCATCGAAAGCACCGCAGTAGAGGGCCATTTTGCCAGCATAGGAACAGCCTGTAACACCAATATGCTTCATGTCTATCTTCGTCAGCTCTGGCCCTAACTGCTGCAGACCGTCGAGCAGCCGGCTCAGTCCCCACGCCCATTCACTGTAGGCACCGTTCTGGGTCAGCTGCGGATAGAGCTGGTCGAACGGGTGTTCCCCGCGTTCGTGATGCTTGCCCCACTGGCCATAGTCGTTCACCTGTTTCTCGTGGAATGTCATCGTGGCAATGGGCCGGCCTTCAAACAGCTGTCGAGGCAGAGAGAGCATGCTCGTGCCAATCATCAGCGCATAAGGTGGACGTCCCACCTTCGGATAACGTATCGTGGAGCGCAGCTTCATGGTATGACCGTTGACGGTGACATGAACCACCAATGCGGTGTCGCCCTCCATGCGCGCTACCACCTGACCATTCTCCATAGCCGGCTTCCGCCCAATGCCGTAGTGCTGAATCATGTGGCTGATGTCGCTGCGGCGCTTCGACCAATCAGCGAAACTGTTGACACCTTCCAGTGCATCGGGCAATTCGCGGATGACAGGGAGCTGGTCGGCTGGCGGCAGTGCGGGCAACGCATAGCTGCTGCCTGTGTGCTCGACGCTATACACCAGAGGAATTTGAGAACGCTGTGCCTTGGCGGTAAATGCCAAGGTCAGCGTCAGACATAACAAGAGAATCTTTTTCATTCGAAACAGTTTTTTATGAGAAGCCTCAGCATCGTTGGTATCGAGTTTGAAAAGCTTTTTCATGTGTTTGGTGTTTGGTTGATAATAATTTATGTTTTGGTGTATCGGTTTTCAAGGCGTGATGACGCGGTAGCGACCGCTGAGATGCATAAAAGCGAAGAGACGGAGAAGACCGTCATAGTAAGCGTCGAAGTAACCATCGTCGAAAGGCTCATGCCTTGCATTCCAAAGGGCGTCGACAAACTCACGGCTCTTGTCGTGCGAACACATCATCGAGGCAGCCGCCGTCGTAGCTACCAGTCCGATGGAGTGACGCAGCTTGCGGAAGCCTCCTGCCTGAAGTATCTCATCGCCTTCGGGCAGTGTGCCGTCTGTGCGATACTGGTCGACAAACGTATTCACACCCTGACTGTAGAAAAAGTTCTGAATCTTCTCGCCATACTGTTGCTGCCATTCGCGGTCGGCACAACTCCACTCATAGTCGAGCGTGATGTTCATGGGCACGCGCCAGGAATCGTAGCGGAAGTTGTTGCTGCCATTCCGGCGCGGGGCTCCCTGAGGTGCGCCCTGACGGCGGGGGAAGCGGGGCATCTGCATCTCTGAGCCGTCGTACTGGCACATGTCGGCATTAAGGCCTGTCGTGTCGTTGACACATTTATGCAGGAACTCGCGGCTCTTCTGGGCGCACTCGTTCCAGTAGTCGCTACGTCCGTCGTCGGCCCACTTTGCCCACACTTCATAAAAGGCGGGAATGTGGTAGGACGGGTCCGTGTAACGCTGGCCGAAACCATCGGGGGTAAAAGTTATCAACTTGGTCTCAGGATCTATCAGATAGATTTTCTGCGGCCCGCTCTGTTGTTGGGGCATGAAACCGCCGAAGCCCTGCATGGGTTCCGGCTCGTATTCACGCGGCATAATGCTATTGAGGATATGCTGTGCCTCTGCCTTGTAGTTGATACCACCAGCATTGCCCCAGCGGTTGGAGGCAAACAGAAGGGCAGTGATATAGTACAGTTCCCCGTCAGAGGCAGCCCCCTGGGCATTGCGCGTACCGTCTGTCTTACAACTCCAGGCGAAGTAGCCTTTTCGGAAGCCGTCCTGATGCTGCATATACTTCTTGCTCCATCGCCACAATCGGTCGAAAATGTCCTTCTCACCGAACTGCACTGCAATCATCATTCCGTAGGACATACCCTCGGTACGGGCATCGTGGTTCTTAATGTCGGAGACATAGCCAAGAGTGTCGCCCACTTCAAAGTAGACCTTGTTAGGACCGCGGAACACATCGTCGAATACTTGTTTCACCTTAGCATCCACTTCGGCCTCGCTGTAGCCAAACTCCACAAAGAGATTACGGTACTGGCCTGTCTCAAAGCCTCCTTTCTCCCATGGGGACGCCGCCATCGCGCTGAAAGTCGTCAGCATCATCAGTGATGAGAGGAACACGCTTTTCATACTATTTCAGTTGATTAAATATGTCGTTCTTCTCCAGTGTCCAGTCCTTGCGCTTAGAGAGTTCACAGTCCTTGCCAACAAACATCTTTGCAGCCTTCTTGTCGCCCTTCAGCTGCCAGTCGAGCCAGGCCAGTGCTACTACGGTGAACTCACCGCCATGAGGCTGACGATAGGTGCCGCCGTGGCCCACGGGGAAATTGGCAGCACAGGCCGGCACATGGCTGATGCGATGGAAATCGTCCATACCGTTGCCGTAGGCAATGTCGGTCTCACCGCCGAGCAGGTACAAAATCGGGGTGTGAATCTCTTTCAGCTTCTCCTTCGGAGGCATCGGCATTCCACCAACGGCCTGACCTGCATTCTGCTGATTGAAGAGTCCGCTGTTGCAGATCATAAGGCTTGAGATACGCTTGTCGGCACAGTTGAAAAGCGTCTGCAGTCCGCCACACGACATGCCGGCCACGCAGATGGCGTTCACGTCTACCTTATCATAATAAGGAGAGTTGGGGTCAGCATTTTGGGCGATAATCCAGTCGATACTCTCTATCTGCTGCTCTGTGCGTGACATCGGGCCGCGATAGGGCTGATTGTCCATGGGGATGAAGCCCGTGGCCAGTACAATATAGCCGTTAGATGCAATCTCGTTGAGGAAGTTGATGTGTTCCCAAGGCGAATTGGTGCAGGCACCGTTACCCCATACCAACACGGGCAGTTTCTTCTTCAGGCCAAAGGGCTTCAGGTCCTGAGGCAGAATGACGGTATGCTCGGGCAGCGTGGGCTCTTCTTTCATGATAGCCTTGTAGGCACCGGTGCCGCCGTCCTCGATGATTCGCGACTTAGGCTCGCCGGAAGCGGCACCACCTTTCACGCTGTTCAGGAAGTTGACCATCTTCTTCAGGTTCTCCTCGCTATACATGCCCATGCCGTGACCACCCTCAGGAACGAAGATCGCTTCAGTCTTCACGCCGGCACCCTTCAACAGCTCGTAGAACATCTTACCCTGACAGCAAGGCACTACATTGTCCTTCTCGCCGTGGAAAATAATAATAGGCGGGTTGTTCTTATTCACATAATAGGTGGCACTCAGGCTCTTGTACTTGTCGGGCTCCTGAGCGAGTTTCGAACCGAGCAGCACATCCTCAGGACTGTTTTCGCCCATCTTCATGCCTTCGCCACAGTCCATGGCCGTCAAGTCGACAGGGCCAGACCAGTCGCAGGCGGCATTGACAGTCGACGGCTGGTTGAGATAATTACCCACATTGCCTTCCAGGTCAATATCGACGGTGCCGACCTTTGTCTGTTTCAGACCGCTGGTAGTGGCTGCCGTCGAAGCGAGGTGACCGCCAGAGGAGAAGCCGCTGGTGGCGATGAACGAGGTGTCGAACTTATACTTCGCCGCCTCACCGCGCACGAAACGGATGACGGCACGGATGTCATGAATCTGGGCGGGCCATTTGGCATCCATACTGGAACGGTGGTTCGGACACACTACGGCGTAGCCCGCATCCAACAACGCCTTAACGATAGTGCCAAGATCGGCTGCACCCTTGCTGCTGTTACTAAACCAAGCACTTCCATAAATGTGAATAACAACGGGATAGGCAGCCTTCTCCTGCTTGGGCAAATAGATGTCGCATGTATGATAGGCCTTGTCATCGCCAGCGTAGTTGACATCTTTCCACTCTTGAGATGTTTCCAGTTTTACTTGTGGCATCTGGAAACCTCCGAATCCACCGGCGGGCTGTGCCATAGCCACAGAAGTCATGCACAGCATAGCAATAGATAATAAAACTTTTTTCATAGTCATTATTATTGGGGTTGATGTATGATTGATTTTATTGATTTATTCAACATTACACTCTGAGAAATAGTATTGCCTCAAAGGCTTAGTGACAGCCTTTCCCTTTAGCGTGACCTGCTGTTGTAGACGGAAGTCGACAGACGAGGCACCGACCTTGACAACGTAGGTGCCAGGCTGGACATTCCAAGAACGCTGGCCGTTCTGGTTCTCGTAGTAGCCAAACTGCTCAGTGTAGAGCTTTATACGGACGGTCTTGGTCTCGCCGGGCTGCAAGCTGACGCGTGCAAAACCCTGTAGCTGGATGCGACGGATGTTCTGGTCGTCCTTAGTGGGCGACAAATATATCTGCGCTATCTCGTCGGCGGCCATCTTTCCCGTATTCTTCACATCGAACGTAAGGGTGACATAGCTGTCGGTTTTAAGTTCTTGGCTGTCGGTCATCTGCAGGTTGCTGTACTCAAACGTGGTATAGCTCATACCGTAGCCGAAGGGCCACTGCGTATTAGGCGTACGGTAGAGGGGACCGGGGGCATTGAGTGAGGAATGAACATCTACAGGCTTTGGATTGTTGTAGCACAGAGGCTCGTAGATTTCCTTGTCGGGATAGCTTACGGCGAGCTTCGCGGAGGGCGACACCTTGCCATAGAGAATGTCGGCAACGGCATTGCCGCCTTCCTCGCCAGGATACCATGCCTGAATGACAGCGGCACACTTCTCAGCCAGTCCACTGATGACCTGTGCCCTGCCGCCGAAGACGACGAGCACCACGGGTTTGCCAGTGGCGATGAGTTCCTCGACGTACTGTTCCTGGCGGCCAGGCAAGCGCAGCCCCTGACGGTCGCGGTTCTCGCCACAGAGCATCACATTCTCACCTACGGCAGCGATGATGACGTCGGCCTGCCGAGCCATCTGCAGCGCCTCCGTTTTGTCGGCCTTTTCACCAGATTCAACCTTACGATGCAGTATCTCGTACTCCCATGCACGTGCATCGCCGTTCTTTACAAAATCGGTCTCAATAGTATCCGTCCAGTCGCAGCCGCGGGAATAAAGAATCTCCACCCCTTCGGGCTTCTGGGTCTTCATACCCTCGAGCAGTGTCACGACGTGCGGATGATCAAGGTCTTCTGTCACCTTTTTCCAGAAATAGGACATGGCAGGGAAGGAATAGTCGCCACACATGGCCCACATCGTGTTGGCGTTGGGACCTGTCAGGAGAACTTTGGCTGGGGTATGAAGATGGTTGATCATCTCGAAATAGGTATTCAGTGGCAGGACTTTCTTACTGTTTTCGAGCAGCACCACAGACTGTGTGGCTATCTGATAGGCCGTCTGTCGTTCCTCAGGGGTGTCAAGGACGATAGGCTCTTTATTATAAAGGTACGCGTCGCTATCCATGAGTCCGGCACGGAACTTGTAGCGCAGCACGTCTTTCACGGCGCGCTCGAAAGCCTCGGGCTTCACCAGTCCCTCGTCGAGACCTTCCTGCAGATACTTGTAATTATCGCCGTGAGGGAAATCTACGTCATTGCCAGCGTTGATGGCTGCAGCCGCCTTTTCTTTAGGACTCTGAAGGTCAGGCAACTGGTCGATGGCGGTATAGTCGCTCACCACCATGCCATCGAAACCAAGATAGCCACGCAGGATATCCTGCAGTATATTACTGTCAGCTACGCAGGTCATTGTTTTACCAGCCATCGCGTGGTAGCCAGGCATCACAGCCTTACTGCCAGCCAGACGAATCATCGCCTCATGAGGCATCAGAATCTCTTCCATCAGCTCTTTCTCATCGGCATCGCCGCCACCGCCGTAGCCCAGATAATGTTTGGAGCAAGCACCTACTCCTTTCTTAAGGTCGCCCTGCTGTAAACCACGCACAAAGGCAACACCCATGACAGCCGACAGATAGCCATCTTCACCATAAGATTCCTCGAGGCGGTTGAACGACGGCACACGACAGACATCGACCATTGGCGAGAGCGACAACACACCGCCCATCTTACGCATGGCTTCACCCGTCTGGCGAGTTTTGACCTCTGCCAGTTCTGGATTGAACGAGCAGGCTTGGCCTATCTGCTGTGGATAGATAGTGGCTCCACGGGTATTGACGCCCGACAGCACCTCCTCGTGGAAGAGAGCCGGAATACCGCTCGGTGTGTTATGAATGAGCCATTCCTGAACGGCGGCCACACGGTCACGCAACTCATTGGGGTCACGCGGCTTCTGACTGGCATATTGCGAGAAATGACCAATGCCATCGGGAATGAGCTGACGACACTTCGCTGTGTCCAATACGCCCTGATCGTCGAAGAGATCGTCCATATACATGCTTCTCAGTTGGGCGATACGTTCCTGCTGCGACATCCTGGCATAAAGTTCATTAATCTGTTGTTCCATATCTTCAGAAGTATTACACGCGGCAAAACACAGGGTCATACACGCCAACGCCATCCATTTCAGATTACAGTACTTCATAGTTTTCATTCTGTTTACTTAAACTGCCACCAATCGAGATGTACGTCACCGGTAGCGTTGTCAAAACACAAGAAAAGGTCATGCACGCCTTTGGCATTTTTAACTTTGACATCGAATGTACGGTAATTATCAAGAGAGCCGGTAGACGTGATGTCAACTTTTCCTATCTCGGGACCGTTCTGGCTATCAAGGCGCAGGGTAATGGTACAACGGCCTGAAGCAGCGGCTGTCATATTGAAGCGCTTGGCACCCTTGCCGAAATCCACACCGCGAAGCTTAATCAGTTCACCATCGTTGATGTCGTAGATATACATGTTGCGCTTACCCGTCGACTCGGGCATATCCTTGACAACACCCGTATTCGGAATACCCATTTTGGCAGACTTAAGTCCGTAGCCCCAGGCCATGGTCTCAGCTTCCACACGGCGGTAGGGGTCAAGCCAGTGCAGCTGTTTCAGCGGTTGCAGGTCAAGCCAGTAGGGCACCTCCTGAATGGTACCGTCGGCATTGTAGGTCATCTCGGAGGCCGACACGCTGCGGCGCTCGTGGTGTACAAAAGTCTCAATATGCATCAGGTCGTAGCTCTGACCGAAGATGTACGTATGGCCCTTGTAGTCGCAGATACCGGGGTGGTTGCCGCGGTCGCGCTGTGTGGGACGCATGATGTAGCCCGTGCTCGTCCAAGGACCTGTCGGTGCGTCGCTCATAGCGTAGCCGAGGCCTTCGGGACAGCAGGTAGAGGCGAAGCCGAGGTAGTATTTGCCGTTGCGTTTGTAGAACCACGGACCCTCCTGATAGTTCTCTATGTGGGGCAGACGGACGACACTGTCCTTCAGCGAAATCATGTCAGGATTCAACCGGGCATAGAATGTATGGGGATTGCCCCAGTACATGTAGGCCTGTCCGTCGTCGTCGGTATAGACCGATGGGTCGATGTCGAACCAGTTGGAGCGGTCCCACACCAGCGGTTTGCCCAGCGGGTCACGGAATGGTCCGTAAGGCGAGTCGGCCACCAGCACACCAATACCGTGGCCGTGCAGCGGAGCGTACAGGTAGTACTTGCCGTTGCGCTCTACGGTCTGTATAGCCCACGCACCGTTCTCACGGCTGCGCCATGTAAAGTCCTTCAGTGAGGCCACGGCGCCGTGCTCCGTCCAGTTTGCCATATCGGTGGTCGACCAGAGCAGCCAGTCGTACATGAAGAAGCCAGCCGACGAGCGTTCGTTCACGTCGGGAATATCCTCGGGGGAAGCATCGTGCGAAGTGTAGAGGAATAAGGTGTCGCCCACTACTAACGGCGACGGGTCGGCGGTGTACTTCGTCTGGAACAGTGGCAGATTGACGGTCTTTTCGCCACGGAAGGCGGCCTGTAGTGTCAAGGAGTCTTGCTTCTGGGCGTATATCGAACCTATGCATCCCAACAACAGCAATGATAATACAGTTTTTTTCTTCATTGTTTAATCGGTTTATTATTTAATTTTTTTGTTACGTTGGTCATTTATTGTCGGCCAGTGTGAAGTCCAGCTGGCGTTTCTCGATGTTGGCGCGTGCCACCTTGATACAGATGGGGTCTCCCAGCTGGTACTTGCTGTGATGCCGGCGGCCGATGAGTTGATAGTGCGCCTCGTCGAACTCGTAGTAGTCGCCTTGCAGGTCGTGCATGGGAACCAGCCCTTCGCAATGGTTTTCATCTATCTCGACATAGATACCATAAGACTGGATGCCCGAGATGTGGCCATTGAACTCTTGGCCTATCTTGTCGGCCATGAACTCCACCATCTTGTACTTGATAGAGTCGCGCTCCGCGTTCTGGGCCGTCTGCTCCATCTCCGAGCTGTGTTCACAGAGTTCCTCGTAGTGTTCCTGATTAGCCGAGCGTCCACCCTCCTGATATCTCGTCAGCAGGCGGTGCACCATGGTGTCGGGATAGCGGCGGATGGGCGACGTGAAGTGGGTATAGTAGTCGAAGGCCAGTCCGTAGTGGCCTATATTGTGGGTCGAGTATTTGGCCTTCATCATGGCGCGCAGGGCGACCGTCTCAATGAGTTTCTGCTCGCGCTGTCCGTTAGCCTCATCCATCAGAGCGTTGAGTGAACGCGAGATGGCGCCCTTGGTGCCACTGGTTTTCAGCTTATAGCCGAAGGGTGCGACCACCTGGCGCAATGATTCCAGTTTCTGCGGGTCGGGCTGGTCGTGAATGCGGTAGACGAAGGTCTTGGCCTTGACCCCTCTCTTATCCCCCGAGGGGGAAGAAGCCGCCCCTCGGGGAGGTTTGGAGGGGGTTCCTATGCTCTCGGCCACCGTGCGGTTGGCCAACAACATGAACTCTTCAATGAGTTTGTTAGCGTCCTTCGACTTCTTATAATAGGCACGTGTCGGTTTACCGTCGGCATCAATGTCGAAATGCAGTTCTTCGCGGTCGAACTTCACGGCACCGTTCTGGAAGCGCCGTTCGCGCAGTTTCTTGGCCAGTGCGTCGAGCTTGATGAGTTCGGCAGCGTACTCACCCTTGTAGGGATTCTTTTTCGTGGCAGGCGGTGCAGGCTGACCTGTGCCGTCGACGACGCCGTTGTCTTCCAACAGCTGTTGCACCTCCTCGTAGGCATAGCGGCGGTCGGAGCGAATGACGGTGTGTGCCAGATGCCAGCGTTTGATAGTAGCCTCGTCGTCCATGACGAAGATCACACTGTAGCACAGCTTCTCCTCATTAGGCCGCAGCGAACAGATGAAGTTGCAGAGGTGCTCTGGCAGCATGGGGATGGTGCGGTCTACCAGATAGACACTTGTCGCCCGCTTCTGCGCCTCCTTGTCAATGATGCTGTTCTCCTTGACGTAGTGGCTGACGTCGGCAATGTGGACTCCAACCTCATATAATTTCTTCGTAGGCTCAGGCGACAAAGCCGGAGTCCTGTTTGACGATTTGCTATTTACGATTTCACGGATAGACAGCGCATCGTCAAAATCTTTGGCATCCTTCGGGTCAATGGTGCAGGTAAAGACGTCGCGGAAGTCCTCGCGGCGGGCTATCTCCTCCTCAGTGATGCCGGCATCAATCTTCTTCGCGGCCTCCTCCACATTTGCCGGATATTTATAGGGAAGTCCGTACTGAGCCAGGATAGCGTGCATCTCCACATTGTTGTCACCCTCCTTTCCGAGCACGTCAACAACTTCGCCCACGATGTTCTTCGACTCTTTCGACGGCCATTGTGTAATCTTCACCACGGCCTTCTCACCGTCTTTTCCGCCCTTCAGTTTCTTCTTCGGTATCAGGATGTCGTGTACGAAGATATTCCCTTCGGTAATGAGGAAGGCAAAGTCCTTCTCCACCTTCAGTTTGCCCACAGCCTGATCGGTTTTGTGACTCAGTATCTCGGTCACCATGGCCTCCTTGATATGCTTCTCGCGACGAGCCATCATAGCCACTCGTACACGGTCGCCGTTGAGGGCGAACATGGAGTTGCGTTCTGAGACAAAGATAGGCGTGCCGCCGTCGTCAGGCAGGAACGAGTTCTTGCCGTTGGCCTTACGGATGAACGTACCTTCCTGTACTTGTCCTTTCAGGTTCAAACGGTAGCTGTTGTCGCTCTCCTTCGACAAATAGTCGTCCCAGCACATCTCATCGAGCACGTCGATGGCCAGCATCTTGGCCGGGTGGGTGTTGAGTTTCAACTGGCGGAAGATGTATTTCAACGAGTAGGTCTCGTTGGGATTAGCGGCAAACATGCCTTGCAGTGCTTCAGCCACGATACGTTTCGAAAGTCTTTTTCCTCCTTTATTCTTTCCCATGATCTACAATATTTAGAATTCTTAAATGATGCATGATGAATTGTGCACTCTTAATGATGCATTAGTAAACGAACGAACTGCCCCCGAGGAACTCACGCAGCAGCGATGTCGGTGGAATCTGCGTTTCCGGTATGGGTTTGATGTAACGCAGGAACTTCAGCAGCCGGTAGGCCTCTGCATATTCAGGCACGTTCTCGGGCACCTGCTCTAACAGCGGCTCAGCCTGCCGCTTGATGACGGCCAGTTCAAAGAGCATGGCCGTATTGAACATGGCGTCGGCATACTCCTGATAAGGGAATATCCAGCGGTTCTCGCCGGCACGCACCGATGGCCAGCGACGTATGGTCTCCATGGCCGAGACGGCGCGGTACTTGTGGTCGCGTATGATGCGTCGCAGCAGGCGGTTGTCCGTCGTGGGAATATAGTTGTGCTTGTCGAGCAATAGCGTGGTCAGTGCCGAGGCATAGACGCGGAATACCTGGTGCTGCGGCACCTGCGCCATCAGTTCGGGGTTCAGGGCGTGGATGCCCTCCACCACCAGTATCTCGTCGTCGTGCAACGTCAGCCGCCGTCCGCTCCACTCGCTGCGGCCCGTCTGGAAGTTGTAGTGTGGCAGTTCCACCTCTTCGCCACGGAAGAGCGCGTTCATCTGGTCGTTCAGCAGGTCGAGGTTCAGGGCGTGCAGATGCTCGAAGTCGTAGTCACCCTTGGCATCACGAGGCGTCTCGTCGCGGCTCACGAAGTAGTCGTCCAGCGAAATGGGGACGGGCTTGACGCCATTCACCGCCAGCTGTACGCTCAGCCGCTTACACGTGGTGGTCTTGCCACTTGATGACGGTCCGGCTATCAGCACCATGCGGATGCCTCCGCGCCCGGTAATCTCGTCGGCAATGCATGCCATCTTCTTCTCCTGCAACGCCTCGCTCACCTGAATGAGCTGCGGCGAATAGCCTCTCTCTATCACATCGTTCAGGTCGCCGATGGTGCGCAGCCCCAGGATGTCCTGCCATCGGTGGTGTTCCTTGAAGATGCCGAACATCTTGTCCTGCCGCGTCATCTCGCCCAGCACCTCAGGGTTCGCCAACGAGGGGGTGCGCAGCAGTAGTCCGTCGTAGTATTTCTCCAACCCGTAAAGATAGAGCTGCGACGTGTTCGTCAAGAGTGCCCCGTAGTAATAGTCTTTATAGCCGTCAATCTCGTAGTACGTCGTAAAGATGCGGCCAGTACTCTTCAGCAGCTTCACTTTCGAGAAGGTTTGCATGTCGTTGAACATCCGGATGGCTTCCTCCGTCGTCGTCTGATATCGGTGAATGGGCAGTGCCTTGCCGATGATCTCGTCCATGCGCTCCTTGATGCGGCGGGCATCTTCTTCAGTCACTTCATGGTTCAGTTTCAGGTCCACGTAATAGCCGTTCGACACGGGGATATCGATAGAGACCGTCGGATTTTCATAAAGGTCATGGACGGCTTTGCACAGCACGAAAAACAGCGAGCGCGTATAGGCCCTCATGCCACTGGGCGATGTCACGTCGAGGAACTCCACTTCCTTGGCATTATAGACTCGGAAGTGCATGCCCTCCACCTTATTATTCACGTGTGCCAGCATCGGTCCGTGCGTCATCTTCAGCCCTGTAAGCGGGTAAACCTCCTCCAGCGTAGCACCCATGTCTGCGCTCACCATCACACCGTTATTGCGGCAATGAATTCTCACTTGTTCCATCATCTTTCTTTCTGTTTTAGGCAATGATGCCGCAAAGTTACAAAAAGTCGAGAGCAAAACAAAAGAATTCATTCTTTTTTTGCCGAGACAGAGTAACTTCGCGGTCTTTGACCGCAAAGTTACGAAAAAAGCTTGTAAAAGCGAAGCGATTTTGGAAGATTAACGCAGTTCGGCCTAAAATAAAGGCAAGACGGGGAAGAATGAGGAAGTTCAATTTGGGGCAAATAGCAAATTGGGGAGGATTGGTGAAGGAGTTAGGTTTCTAAATCGTAACCTCATTTAGCCATCTCCTTCATCTTTACAACGAAGCTATTGAAGCTTGTCAGCAGTTCCTCGTAGGTACTGCGCTCAATTGAAATTACTTCCATGTCTGTTTAGTTTTGAAATTTGCGGACAAAGGTACATCTTGATTTCCAGAGAGGCTCATTCTAAAAATTTCTTATTGTGAAATAACATTTCAGGGAAACATAATCCTAATGTCTGCCGAGCTTGCTTATCAGAAAGCAGACAAGCATCTTCGTGTGGCACTCCACAGAAAAGTGCGTATTAGATTACACCCTTCTACGGGAACCGTTTGCGGTATGGCAGGCAAGAGGGAATAATAGGCAACCGCTATTGTGGCATATGTTCATAAAAAACTCTAAAAAAGGTACTATCTTCTTTGAGAAATGAAAAGTTTTCACTATCTTTACACCCAAATAATAAATCTGAAAGATATGCAAGACGTAAATCGCCTAAAAATTGTGCTCGTAGAACAGAAGAAAACCAGCAAATGGTTATCAGAGGCATTGGGGGTAAATCCATCCACCGTTTCAAAATGGTGCACCAACTCTTCACAGCCAGACATTGAGACATTAGCCAGAATCTCGAAGCTATTAGATGTTAGTGTAGAGGAACTATATGATAAAAAGTTCATGGAGTCTGTTGCAAAATAACAACTATGTCAGTAGATAATAAGATTCAATCGTTCACAGCCAATTTGTCGGGTGACGAATTTAAAAGAATTAATATTGTTTCTAGATGGTGCGCCAATAAGGTATAGCCATCCATTACACAACTGAATGAGATTGCAACCATTCTGGATGTAGATGTGAAAGATTTGTTGAATTCTAATAGGTAACCATTATGAAGATTTATACTCCTCTTGAATCAATTAATAAGCTTTATAGGAAACAGCCTATAGACGAAAGCGAGTTCTCTGGTTTTAAGGATGCGCTTAAAGAGCTTTTTGACAATATAGAAGATGGGCAAGTAGAGCCTACTCAAAGGAAATTCTTTACCACATTTATGGAAGAAATCTTCCCTAATGGCTATTTGGTGACTCATGAGGAAGATAGTATAGATGTAGTACTTCATACTGGAGAAAAAACAACATCCCCTAAAGGAGTACTTATTGAATTGAAAAGCACAACAAACAAGGAGGAGATGGTAACTAAGGAGGATATCAACCGTAAGGCTCTCCAAGAACTGCTCTTTTATTATTTGAATGAACGCAAAGGCAAACAAAACAATTCTATAAAGTATTTAATTGCCTGCAACATTTATGAGTGCTTCGTATGGGATGCTCAAATCTTCGAAAAGACATTTTTCAAGAATAAGCCTCTGTTAAAAGAATACGATGATTTCGTCAACAAGAGACTGGACTTTACGACGAGAGATAAGTTTTATGAGCAAATCGCAAAGAAGTATATTGATGAGGTAAAAGACTATCTTGATTACACATATATCAATATACAAGATTGTTATCGCCAATATCTTCATAATAGCGAAAAAGCTCTGATTCCACTATTTAAGTTATTAAGTGCAACCTTCTTAATGAAACTATCTGTCAGGAATGACAGTAATGACTTAAACAACGATTTCTACCGTGAACTACTTTATATAATGGGCGTTGAAGAATGGGTTGATAAGGAAACTCATAAGATTCGCCGAATAAAGAATGGAGCACAGAAGTTTTCGCTCATGGAGCAGACATGGTCGAAGTTGGACGATTATGGAATAAGTGATAAAGAGCAACATTTCGAGATTGCTATGGGATTGCTTATTACTTGGATAAATCGCATACTTTTTCTTAAATTGCTCGAATCTCAGTTGATTAGTTTTGGTAATGGAGAAAAAGCTAAGTTCTTATCTTTTGACATTATCCCAGACTATGATGTGCTGCATGATCTGTTTATGAAAGTACTGGCCAAGCCTTTAGGGGAACGTGATGATGAAATAAAAGAGAAATTCCCTTTGGTCCCATATCTTAATAGTTCTCTTTTTGAGATGTCTGCATTAGAGCAGAAGTATTTCCCTATAGGTATGCTCCGTCTTGGTGAAATGGAAGTGTACAAGAAAACAGTCCTTAAGGATTCACATGGAAAGAAAGTAAAGGGCAAGATTTCAACACTCAAATATTTGTTTGACTTTCTTGATGCCTATGATTTTGGCGCATCAATAATTGTTGATGGGATAAAAACTGAGAAGAAAACACTGATTAATGCCTCTGTACTTGGGCTAATATTCGAAAAAATCAATGGTTATAAAGATGGCTCTTTCTTCACGCCAGGCTATATAACGGAATATATCTGCCATAAAACTTTGCGACGTGCAGTCTTGGATAAGTTCAATGAGATAAAGGACTGGGAATGTAAAGATTTCGACGATCTGAAAGAATATATAGGGAGAAAGAGTGAAGCACGGACTGAGGCTAACGAGATTGTTAATTCGCTAAAGATTTGTGATCCTGCTGTAGGTAGTGGCCATTTCTTGGTTTCTGCACTTAATGAATTAATTGCGATAAAGAGTGGGTTGGGAATCTTACAAGACAGACAAGAAAGACCTATGTGCATTGATGACTATGATGTGCGAGTAGAGAATGATGAGCTGACAATAACAAATGAGTTTGATGAACGTTTCTCGTATAAACCAACAGAAAAACGTAGCAGACAGATACAAGAAGCCCTGTTCGAAGAGAAACGAACAATCATCGAAAATTGTCTTTTTGGCGTAGACCTGAATCCCAAAAGCGTTGAGATTTGTCGATTAAGGCTTTGGATAGAGCTACTGAAAAGCGCCTATTATTATCGTACAGAGACAGGAGAAAGGGTATTGCAAACCTTGCCCAATATTGACATTAACATAAAATGTGGCAACTCGTTGGCTTCCAACCAACCTGTTTGTATTGGAAGGAAGATAATGGTCAGGGAAGGTATGAAGAAACTCGTAACTGAGTATAAACAAAATGTGAAGGAATACAAAAACTGCCATTCGAAAGATGTTAAAAGAAAACTGAATCAGGATATTCAGGATATTAAACGCAAGTTGATGCCGCCTGTTCAATTAAATGCTTTTGCAAATAACAAGAACATTGTTAGCAGAAATAAAACCATGCAACAAGCATTGGAATGGATGATAGAATTTCCTGAAGTGCTTGACGAAGAAGGGTCTTTCAGAGGTTTTGATGTGATTGTGGGTAATCCTCCTTATATTAGTTTAGAGAAACTGAAGGATGATTCGATTACCTATAATACGATGCAACGCAGGAATGAGAACAACATACAAGAGAAGACGTATCTTACTCACGAATCAAGAGGCGATATTTATACACTTTTTGTAGAGAGAGGATTACATTTGTTGCGTCGTGGTGGTCACCTTTCTTATATTCTGCCCAATAAATGGGAAAAAGTGATGTATGGTTGTCCGTTGCGCAAGTTGTTCTTGCAAAACAATCTTACTCATCTTATAGACTTCCGTGATATTCAGATATTCGATGATGCCACTACCTATACATGCATAATCCGATTGAAGAAAGAAAAAGCAGGCGCATGTCTCAATGTATCAACTATGAAAGCTGTTAATAAAGACACTTTAGCCAAAGATATTGATGCTGTATGCGAGGTGTTTGACAAAACAGAAATGGACTATAAGATTTGGGTAACATCAAGTCTTGCAAAGTTCAAGTTAATGAAACGAATTAAAGAGCCTGGTAAAACCTGTTCGTTGAATACCTATATTAAGGGAGAAGCATACCGAGGTATCCTTTCTGGCTTGTCAGATGCTTTTGTCGTGTCTTCAGAAAAATATGATGAACTTGTAGCTAAAGATATCCATTCTCGCGAAATTTTACGTCCTTTCTTACAAGGTCGTGGATTAATTGCTTATGGAGATGTAAAGGTAGAATCTTATCTCCTATTTATCCCTAAAGGTTTTACATTAAATGGGATGGGAATTGAAATTGACGAGGAAGAACTAAAGAAACAGAAAAAGAAGAAAAGTGATGTCATGCCCTCAGAGGAAGAAACTTGGACGTGGTTTAATACGAATTATCCTGCTGTGGCAGAATGGCTTATTCCTTTCCGTCAGAAAGCCAAAGCTCGAACGGATAAAGGGGATTATTGGTGGGAGCTTAGAGCCTGTGATTACTATAATAAGTTTGAACAGCCCAAAATATTCTATCAGACATTTCAGGTAAAACCTTGTTTTATTTATGATGAGGCTAATTCCTTCTTTAATAACTCTATGTGGTTTTTGTCCGTATCCGATAAAGCCCTCCTCGCTCTATTATGTTCAAAATTGGGCTGGTGGTTTATTTCCGAACATTGTCCAAGAATACAAAATGGCTATCAACTTATTTGGGATAACTTAAGCCAGATTCCCATACCGATGACATTGCCAGAAGAACTAAGCACTTTGGCAACCAAAGCTGAGAACGCAACCGCAGAAGATGATAATGATAAGTTAGAGCAGATAAAGCGCGAGATAGATAAAACCGTCTATCACCTTTATCATCTAACTTATGATGAAATCCTTATCATAGATCCAGAGACTTCAATCAAAAGAGAAGAATACGAGAAAGATTATAATGGTAATGATAATAATTATTGTAACTAAAAAATAGAATTATGGAATATATTTATGTACGTTATAGGGAAGTGGATGGAAGTGAACAAAATCGACTAATTCAGAAGGTATCTATTAAATGTCCTTTTTGTAAAATCCAGATGATTCCCAACTATCTATATTCGTGTGTAAATAATGAAAATGGTGTAAATGCATTTTGCCAATGCACGAATCCTGACTGCAAAAAGCCCTTTATATCTGAGTACATTTTGAGAAACAATATGTATGTGTATTCAAGGATTTTGCCAAACTTAAGCCTTGATAAGAAAGAGTTTGGAGCAATCATCAGTGAGATATCACCAATCTTCTGTGATATATATAATCAAGCTTATGCTGCCCAACAAATGAACCTATCACAAATATGTGGGGTCGGATATAGGAAAGCATTGGAATTTCTAATAAAAGATTATATCATGTCAGGAATTGAAGATGATAAGAAAGATGGAATTAAACAGAAGAATCTTGCCAAATGTATAAAAGAGGATATTTCAAGTCCTAATGTTAAGGCTGTCGCAGCAAGAGCGACATGGATAGGAAACGATGAAACCCATTACGTTCGTAAGTGGGAAGACAAAGATATTAAAGATTTGATAGGAATGATAGATTTAACTATTCGATGGATAGAATCGGAAGTTGAAACAAAAAGGCTTCTTGAAGAGATGCCTATGCTTTAATATAGTCATGCTTCTCGTAACTATCTTGATTTCGTAATTAATAAGATAGAATAATATGGGCAAAACAGTAACAACATATTTGATAGACGGAGATCCGAAAGGGACTCAATATGTGTTCATCAGCAATAAGATTTGCCAGATGTATGTGATAATTGGAGTATAATTTGTAACGTTTGCAAACGTGATATTAGTATGGACGAGAAAACGATAAAAGAAGCACTACGGAAAGGTGAGCGGGTAACGCTGGAGTGCAAACGGGCTAAAGCAGAGGTGCCGAAGTCGGTTTGGGCGACTTATTCGGCCTTCGCTAATACGATTGGCGGACTGATTCTGCTTGGCGTGAATGAAGATATGCAGGAGAAGGACATTCTGAAGCGATACGAGATAATTGGTGTGGATGAGCCGATGAAGATTATCACGGACTTCTGGAACACCCTCAACAGCGACAAGGTGAATGAGAACATCCTGCTTGACAATGATGTTGAGGTGGTAAATGTGGATGGAGCGCAGATTGTTTGCATTCTTGTTCCGCAGGCAGACTGGAGAGCAAAGCCCATCTATCTGAACGGAAGTGTAGATAAAGGTACGTATAGGCGCAACAATGAAGGTGACTACCATTGTACAGAGGCTCAGGTGAAAGCGATGATACGAGACTCCAATGTGGATGGCAATGATAGCATCCTGATAGAGTATTATGGTATGGATGATATAGATCCAGACTCCTTACGGCAGTATCGCACAGAGTTCAGGCAGGAGAACAGTACCCACGTCTGGAATAGAGTTGATGACAAGACTTTCCTCAGAAATCTTGGTGGTTATATCGAGGATAGACAAACGGGTAGAGAAGGTCTGACATTGGCAGGTCTGATGATGTTTGGTAAAGGGCTCGCTATCAGAGACAGGTTCTCGAACTTCCGAATGGACTATTTGGATATGAGCCATCTGGTGGGTGACGAGCGTTATCATGATCGTCTGACATACGACGGACTTTGGGAAAACAACCTCTACCAATTCTTCCGTATCGTATCGCCAAAGGTGCAGTTTGACTTGCCGAGACCGTTCAAATTGGAAAAGGGAGGGAAAAGGAACGATGATACACCACAGCATGAGGCAGTACGTGAGGTCTTTACGAATGCCATTATCCACTGCGACCTGATGATGGATGCAGGAATCTTGCGTATAGAGAAACATGATGACCGTCTTTGCTTCCGTAATCCAGGACTACTGAAGTTGCCTATAGAGACCATCTATCAAGGCGGCAACTCCAAGGCTCGCAATCCAAAGATACAGAATATGCTCCGCATGATTGGTTTTGGAGAGAATGTCGGTTCTGGATTCCCCAA
>JAFYDA010000001.1 GCA_017545045.1 Prevotella sp.
AATAGTAACCAATCCTACGAGGCGATGCCCGGCCTCCGGGCATCGCTCTCCTCTGTTCTTATATATAATAAATGTACGCGCGTAAGCGCATTCGCTCTTAGATGAAGTACCCGATAGGCATACAAAGCTTTGAGAAGATCCGCAAAGAAGGATTCGTCTATGTGGACAAGACCGACTTGGTTTACAAGATGGTCCAGGGTCACATATACTTCCTCGCACGCCCGCGCCGCTTCGGCAAGAGCCTATTGGTAAGCACCCTGAAGGCGTACTTCGAGGGACGTAAGGACCTGTTCGAAGGTCTGAAGATCATGGATCTGGAAACGGAATGGAATCAGTATCCGGTGATTAGCTTTGACTTCAACGGCATTGAAGCCAGAAACCACAACGCGCTAAGGGCCAATATCGTGGCCACCATACAAAAGGCAGAACGGCAATATGGTATCGAACCTTTGGTACTCGACAGCGATATCGACGTGAAGGACTTGGTGGCACTACGATTCAACCACCTTATTGGTGAATTGCACGAGAAGACAGGTCAGCAGGTAGTTGTGCTCATCGACGAGTACGATAAGCCGTTGCTCGACCTTTTAGACACTGGCAATCCCGATGACGAACAGCGGCTCATCAACAACCGCGAACTGCTGAAGGCATTCTTCTCTATCTTCAAGGCCACCGACCAGCACCTACGCTTCGTCATGCTCACCGGCGTCACCAAGTTCTCGCAGATAACGATGTTCAGCGGTTTCAATCAACCTGACGACATCTCACTATCTGACCGTTATGACACCCTTCTCGGCATAACAGAGCAAGAACTGCATACAGTTTTCGCCGAAAGCATTGCCGAACTGGCAGGCACCTTGGGAAAGAACGAGGAAGAAACAAAGGAACTGCTGAAGAAACGCTACGACGGCTACCATTTCAGCGAAAGGATGATAGACGTTTATAATCCCTTTAGTATCCTCAACACCTTTGCCGAATTGAAGATGAGGGATTACTGGTTCGCCTCTGGCACGCCAACCTATCTGGTGCGCCTGCTCGGCCATAGCCAGGAAGACATCATGACATACACCAGCGGTGAGCATACGCTCGACGAATTCCTTAACTACAAGGCTGACGTCGCCAAGCCGCTACCCATGATCTTCCAGGCTGGCTATCTCACCGTCAAGGGCTACGACCCCGAATTTGAGATGTATCAGCTCGACTACCCCAACAATGAGGTAAAGCAAGGCGTCATCACACTGCTGGCCAACGACTATCTGCAGCTGAATGAGCAAGCCGCCTCTTGGGTGCAGAAAATTGTCCGCGCCATGCGTGAAGGCAATCTGGAGCAGGTGCGCAAGCTCTTTACCGCGTTCCTGGCCGAGACGCCGTACAGCATGCGGCCGAAAAAGGATGAGAAGGACCGGGAGCTGTACTTCCACTACACGTTCTACCTGCTGATGCGCCTCATCTCCTGCTACACCGTCTATACGGAGAAGCAACTCAGCGAAGGGCGCGCCGACTGCATCGTGGAAACGCCGAAGTACGTCTATATCTTCGAGTTCAAACTCGACGGTACGGCAGACGAGGCCCTGCAGCAGATCCGTGACCGCGGCTATGCCAAGGCCTACGAGGCCGACCAGCGCCCTATATATATAATAGGTGCAAGCTTCAGCAGTAAGACCGGCACCATTGAGGAATGGAAAAGTGAAGAGTGAAGAGTGAAATTTGAAGAGATGAAAGTGACATGGAACATAGCAACGATACTTGCAGGGATGGCCTTGACGGTTGTCTCGGCCAGCTGTTCCATGATTGACGAGGACAGGAGCGACTGCGGCCCCAACTATGACATCTACTACGAACTGCGACTGGTGACCAACATGACCACCGAACTGCAGACGGAGCTGAACACCGAGCTGAGCACGGAGCTGACAACAGAGACTGACATCAAACTGGCCAGCGAGCTACGCACTCACCTCGGCAACATCTTTACCGACTTCGCCCACGACGTGGACCTGTCGTTCTACGACACACAGGGCGACTCCATCCGTCTGCACCACGACGAGCACATCATGGACGCCAACCAGGCAAGTTACGCCCTGAACCTGCCC
Organism: Prevotella sp.; assembly: GCA_017545045.1. GTDB lineage: Bacteria > Bacteroidota > Bacteroidia > Bacteroidales > Bacteroidaceae > Prevotella. Next base: position 2,091 of record JAFYDA010000001.1, read on the forward strand.
ATGCGCCATTACATGCACCTGGCGGCAGCCAACGTGGTGGACAACGACATCGTGAAGATTGACAACGATGAATACTGCCACAGGGCCATGCTCCACGAGATTGACGGCGACACCATAGAGTCGCACAACACGGGTCTGTTCACCGCCCGTTTCCCCATGGAGGTGCTGTCGAACGTCAGCCAGAACTTCAACGTCCACCTCTACATGGCCAACTGCGCCTCCGCACTCATCATCGACCCGAGGGACGTGGAGATAGGTGGTGACATACGCGTCTTCAGCACGGGTTTTGCCACAGGCTTCAACATCTGCGACAGTGCCTACTTATACTCCGACAAGTCGCCGGTGGTGCGCGCCAGCAAACTGAACATCGACAGCATCGACGTACAGGCATTCTGCTCGGTGACATTCCCGTCGATGAACCCCGCAGACACCGACAGCACTACCACCGCACGGGGAACCACCCGCACGGTGATAGAGACAACGGAGCCCTTCATCTCCGAGGACGATGAGAACACGCTCTGGCGCATCATCATCTTCGTGCCACTGCCCGACGGCACCACCACGAGGACGGTACTCAACATCAAGAAACCGCTCAAGGCCGGCCAACTGAAGATCCTGCGCTGCTACCTGAAAGGCAAAGGCGTTGTAGAGACGAAGAGCCCCGAGGTGAGCACGTCGGTGACGCTCGACTGGAAGGAAGGACTGGATATTACGGGGGAGAGTTGAAAGTTTATAGTTTATAGTTTAAAGATATATGAAGAGGTATATGGACATACGGACATGGATAGGCAGGACGATGACGGCTTGCCTGGCGGTTCTCGTGCTGTCATACCTCACAGCATGCTCGCACGACGAGGCTGACACGGTGGAAACCGTGACGGACGTGAAGGCACAGCTGAGCTTCTCGCTGCCAAGCCGTATCGCGGGCAAGAAGCCAAAGAAGACGACGCGCATGTCGTCGGATGTGGTGCAGGAAAGCGGGACCGACGATGTGTTCCGCGGCCTCGATGACGTCCACCTGCTCTGCTTCGACAAATATCCCACCGCCACCTCAACGAACATCGGAAAGGTGATAGAGATGAAGACCAAGGGCGACGAGGTGGCCGACGACGTCACCAAGGAAGACTACTCGCTCTGTCAGGAGATCAGCATCCCCGTTGGCACCTCACACTTCGCCTTCTATGGCGCCGCCACCGAAGACTCGGTCATTGAGAACGTGCATGACAAGTACATGCACTTCGGCTGCATCGAGTCCGTGGGCATCGGCAAGAAGGACTACAGCGGCAACAGCAACATCCGCTTCCGCCCCGTGTCTATCTGCACGTCGACGGACAAGCTCGGCAACAGCAAGCGCGGCCACGACCTGCTCACACTGCTCAACGACCTGATGAACATAAAAGGCCCCGAAGCGGCACCCAACGACAAGTGGGCTACGGTGAACAATATCTGGCTGAACGAAGCACGCCAGCGCATGGTACAGCTGACAACCCTCTCGTCGCACAACGTGCAGACGATGCTGGGATTCCTCAACAAGATGATCCACCAGGAAGGGCCTGACGACCAGGGACAACAGCTGGTGGCCGCCATCACGAAGCGCATAGCCGACTGCTGCAAGGAGGAGATAGACCCGACGAGCGACCAGATCGTGCTGAAGGACAGCCTCATGGGATTCCCCGACGACATTCACCTGCCAGCAGGAGCAGCGCGCATCAAATGGAACGAAGAGCTGAGCTGCTTCGAGGTGCCCGATGCCCATGCCTACGGCAACGACATCAACGTGACGTCGGTGAACGACTACGCCTACCCCATCAGTCTGCAATATCAGATATTCTCCAACATCGTGGCCTCCGACAGCCTGGTGCTGTTCACAGAACCGCAGGCAGAGACCAGCGAAACCACGAGCACGCAATACCAGAACTGGGAGAACCTGTTGGACAGCGCCTACGCCGACGCGGCGAGCGTGGTGCAGCCCAGCACGCAGTCGGTGGCCATGGTGAAGCAGGTGCAGTACTCCGTAGGACGGCTCGCACTGCGCACGCGGTTCACCACCGACAACGTCTACGATGCTAACGGCAAATACGTGGACACGGCCGACGGGCAGTTCACACTGAAGGGCTACATCATCGGCGGACAGCGCGAGGTGGACTACAACTTCATGCCCGTGGAGAGCAGTCGCACCTACGCCATCTACGACACCGACATGAACGACGGTCCCCAGGAACTCAGGCGCCACTACTTCACGACGCCCGACTACATCCTAGGCCTGGGCACGCCGGCCGACAAGAATATCTACATGGCCGTGGAGGTGGTGAACAACGGCCCGGCCTTCCAGGGTGCCGACGGCATCATCGTCACCGGTGCCACGTTCTACTTAGTGGCCAACATGGTGCCCACGGAGAGTCCAAAATACGTTGCCGGCAGCATGGATCGCATACTCAACAAGGACCGCGCCACACAGGTGAACATCACCATCACCAGTCTGGCACAAGCCACCTACGGCCTGCCGAACCTGGAGATTCCGCGGCCAACGGTGGGCCTGAGCGTGAACCTCGTATGGGAAGAGGGACTATGGTTCCCCGACATACCACTATAAGACAGAGAACAACCAAATAAACAGAAAACATATAATTTAAACAAACTGGTAATATGAAAAAGTATCAACTTTCCGCCCTGATGGCACTCGCCATCACATGCGCAACAGGCTTCACCGCCTGCTCTTCCAATGACATTGGAGAGGACGAGAAGAACGTAGTCATCGACGAGAAAGGAAACGTCGGTGTCAAGTCTGAATTCGTGATTTCCATCCCCCGCACGGTGGTGGGAACGACCCGTATGGGCAACAACATCACACAGAACATGGGTAGCGTCGACCAGTTCCGCGGTCTCGACAACATCCGCCTGATCCCCTTCGACCAGGAGCCCACCAACACAACGGCGAAGATCTCGGACATCATGGATCTGAGCCACATCAACGCCACCGCCCTGAACAGCCCGGGCACCGTGAACTACAAGGTCTATTCCGACAAGTTCGTACCCGTTGGCACCAAGTACTTCCTGCTCTACGCCAAGGCCATCGACGAAACTCCCGAAGAGCCCGTCACATCGATGCAGGACAAGTTCAAGTACGGCATCCTGCACGCCAAAGGCCTGACAGAGGAAGAGTTCACGGCACCGAAGGACATCCTGTTCTCGCTGGAGCAGATCAACACCAACCCCAACCCGCAGGCTGAAAACCTCACGGGACAGAGGATTGTAAACCTGCTCAACGAACTGGCCAACATCACGCTTGATGACGGCACACCAGCTCCCCACAACAAGTGGAGCACCACGACGAACTTCATCATGGCCACTCTCTACAAGAACTTCACAGGCATGACGACCTCCTCAACACATACGGTGGCCATCGCCCTGAGCCAGCTTTACTTCTCCATGGATCACATCATCGCCACCGACCCCGCACGTCCGCTGGCCGACGCCATCAAGGCCAAGATTGAGTCGGTTGTCACTGAGGCACCCACCGATGGAGAGCCCGTGGTGCTGGCAAGCGAGTTCGTAGGCTACCCCGGCAACATCGGTCTGCCCGACGGTGCAGCCCGCATCCGCTGGAACGCCAGCGGCACGGAGGCCAACACATTCGTCGATGTCACGGCCAACTACAACAAGAACTTCAAGCTGAAGATTACAGACTACGTCTATCCCGCCGCCCTGTGGTACTTTGTCAGCACACCGCTGAAAGCCTCCGGTGAGAAGAAGTCAGACCAGTATGACGGCGAAGGCAACTGGGACGGCGTCATCACCAACGTCTATAAAGGCGCTTCCGACGAGGTGCTCGCCGGCACACAGTCCATCGCCCTGCGCAAGCCCGCAGAGTACGGTGTAGGCCGTGTCGAGACGAAGATCACCATGGGTAGCGGCCCGTTCTATGACGGCAACGGTAAAGAGGTGAACATCGGTGGCGGCTACACGCTGAAAGGCATCCTCATTGGCGGACAGAACAGTGTGAAATACGACTTCACGCCTAAGGGCGACGAGAACATGGCCATCTACGACTGCAAGATGACCAGCACCAGCATCATCGCCACACCCGACTACACCACGCCTACGGCTAACCAGACGCTGGCTTTGGAAACAAAGAGCGACCAAGTGGTGCATGCTGCCCTGGAACTGATTAACGGCGGCGACGCCTTCATGGGCTTCGACGGCGTCATCCCCAAGGGAGGCACGTTCTATCTGGCTGTCAAACTCGACCCTACCACCGCCACGAACTATTCATCCGGCGTGCTGGATAAGATCGTGCAGCAGGACCACGTCACCAAGCTGACTGTCACCATCCGTAACGGCGGCACCACCGTCGACCGCGACGAGGACGGTAATCCCGACGTGTACATCAAGGATGAGGACGGTGTGCCCACTGGCGTTGACAGCGACGGCGACGGCGAGGTTGACCCCTACGACATTGACAGCGACGGCGTGGACGACACGTTCATCACCGACCCCGCCCACGGCGGTCCCGGCTGGGACACCGACGGCGACGGTGAGGTGGACATTCCCGTGCTGCCCGACAGCGAGACCGGCGAATATCCCGACGCTCCCAACGTGCCCGACGGCCTCGGCGGTGCCACCAACGGTGTGCCCGACCTGACGAGCCCCGGCATCGAGCTCGGTACGTCCGTGAACCTGGAATGGCAGGAAGGACTGATCCTGGAGCCGAAGATCTAATGTCCCTTATATATATAAAGGTACGCGCATGAAGAGAAGGATACGATACATGCTGCTGATGCCTGTACTGACGGTACAGGCACTCAGCTCGTGTATGCACTACGACGAGCCCACCGGCAATCCCGATGAGCCCGCGACAGTCAACTTGGCCTTCTCCGTGGCAGGCTCTGCAAAATCCCAGACACGTTTGTCAGACAGTGTGACACAAGAGAACAGCACCCGCAGCCTGTACCGCGACCTGGACATGAACACGCTGACCTTGATTCCCTTCTCCAAGCAAGGGAAGATAGAAAGCAGCGACCGACCCCTGCGGTTGTTCGACGGCTCAGGGTATGAACGATTCTACGAGAACAAAGACGACAACTATGGCGGTTTCTACCTGTACCAAGGCTTCAACATGATGCGCGGTACGGCCTCGTTCCTGGTCTATGCCAAGGCATCAGAGACCACGCCTACGAAGCCGGAGGGCGTTGATGCGAAGTCCTTCTACGGCTCGCTGGTAAAAGAGATGCCCCTCGACCTGTCGCCCGACGGCATCACATTCAGCCCCGAAGCTATCGCCATCAAAGCGGATGCCGATAAGTATGCCCAGCTCCTGGCAGACTACCTGACATACATCGCCGAGGCTCAGGCTACCGACGAGATGACGAATGTCACTTATAAATGGGCCAACATCAGCGAAAGCCAGTGGAGGGTCTTATTCCTGAACTTCACTGGTCAGGAGAACGACGGGAACCTGCTGATGGCCGGTTCGAGTGCCAATGTGATGGCCCATGTCAATGCGCTGTATAGCAAGATTAGTGCCTTGAGCTACGAGACTGGCAGCTTGGGTGCCAAGATGAAAGCCGACATCCTTAGCCGCATCAAAAAATATACGGCCAAGGGACTGTCACTGACATTTGAAGGCGACCAGCTGACAGGTATCGGCGTGGGCAACCCCGCCAAGGACTATCCCGCCATCATCGGCCTGCCCGACGGTGCCGCTGCCCTGCAGTGGGCACCCAAGAACGACAACAGCGGCTATGCCTTTATACCGAGGACGGAGACGAGCACCACGGCCAACATGAACACCATCACCCGCTACTGCTACCCCGCCGCACTCTGGTACTATGCCAACAGCCAGATCAATACATCGAACAAGAGCGGTATCGATGACTATTACAGTTCAGACGACTACAAAACCTGGCCCGCTCTACTTGGAAATTACGAAAACACATCAAGCTTCGTGACGGGCAACACCACTGCCGTGGCCATACGAGACCCGTTGCAATATGCCGTGGCACGACTTAAGATGACCATGCAGTCGGATGCCACCCTGAAGGACGCCCGTGGCAAGACCATCACGCCGACGGGAACATCCTTCCCCCTGACGGGCATCATCGTGAGCAGCCAGCATAAGGTACGCTTCGACTTCAAGCCGTCCGAGGCTACGGGCGAAGAGAGTCATGCCGACGACAAATTCATCTACGACAGTCAGATGAAGAAGAGCGACGGCACCTATTGCTATCTGAGTACAACAGAACAGAAAATACCCTCCACGCTGGCGCTACAGAGCTACGACGGTGAGGAGGTGACCATCATCATGGAGTTCCGCAACGACAGCGGGCAAGACTTCCATAGCAAGACCGGCATCATCTATCGGGGCACGAAGTTCTACCTGATAGGCAAGATAAAACCCAATGAGAAAATCAATCCAGACGACTACGAGAAGCGTGTGTTCACCCAGGACCACGTGACCACGGTGGACATGAAAGTTGTTTCAAACACCACCACGAACTCGCTGGAAAATGCATATAACGTGCTGCCCGACATCCTGGGCGGCCGCTTAGAGGTTGGTGTGCAGCTGACACCGAAGTGGTATTTTGCCACGCCAGTGAACATACCAATGGAGTGAATGACAAGATGAAACGATATAAGTGGATAATAGGAATGCTACTCATCGTGCTCATGACGGCATGCAGAAGTTACGATGAGCCGACAGCGGAGGATACCAAGAAGGAGCCTTCGGTGCTTAGCGTCTATGTCTACTACCCCGAACGCCCTGTAGTGACGCGTGCCAGCGGGGCTGAGGTGAACCCCATCAGCAACGATGCTGACGAGAGTGCTATCAACAACCTGCAGATATGGGTATTCAAACATGACGACGGTGCCCTGATAGCCTACCATAGCACGCAGGGCGAGACGTCGAACCTGAGCATCGTCGAGGAAAGCGGCGTTGTCTACCAACTGAAGGTAAGTCCGGCGTTTGAGAGTGCCGAGACAAAGCCCAACGTGGATGTCTATGTGCTGGCCAACAACACCGTCTTCAACGGAAGCACCACCAGGGATGCCCTCGATGCGGCCGTGCTGGAGGATCCGGATCCCAACAGCGAGAACACGGCCCTGCATGGCTCGTATGGCCTTACAACGCTGGTAACGAAAGTGCCCACAGGTGGCCTACCCATGGCTTGCGTGCTGCACGATGCATCCGTCACCGGTACGGCTCCCGTCTTTACGGTACCCACGATGAAACTGGAGCGCACGGTGTCGAAGATTCGCTTCATCTTCAGCCGCGAGGAGGGTGAGACACCTGTGAAGATCAACAGCATTAAATTGGACGCAAACATGATACCCACGCAGGAGTATCTGTTCCTGGCTGCCCCTGAAAACAACGAGCCCCAATTGCCTTATAATATAGGCAAAACCCATGCTTACATTGCTGAGTCCAAGGAGTTCCTAACCGATACAGACCCGGTGAAGACGGATATCTGCCAAAACGACAACCCATTGGCCTACGGCTATGTCGACGGTATGGACCCGCAACAGTTTGAGGACAAGATTGCCGAGGCACTGAGGAACGACCCAGACAACGGCATCACTCCGAAAGTGTCGCAGGTGGGACCGTTCTACCTACGCGAGAGCGACAAGCGACTGAGCGGCACCATAAAGTATCAGGCAGGAGAAGAAACAGAGAAAACGCTCACCTTCAGCATGTCGTCCACAGGCGAACATGAGTTCTCACGCAACCATACGTGGACCATCTACGCCTACTACGGCGGTTCAGGATTAGAGTTGGTTACAGTGTTCGTCAAGGACTGGGAAAATACAGAAACAAAGCATGATGTGTATAACTGGTAACGATATATATAATAAGGTGTGCAGCCGACTGCTGCCAATGCTGACAGTTCTACTGCTGGCAGGCTGCTCTGCCGACGAGGAAGCCAATGGCATCCCCGCCGATGAGGATGTGCTGGAATTGGCGGTCTGCACGCACGACATGGAGGAAGACTCCCCTACCCATGCAATACCCGCTGATGACTCCCCCGCCTTCACCCGCGCCATACCCACAGGCTACAGCGTCTACCCGGCAAGCGGTGCCAAGGCTGAGGACGTCAGCCATATCGGCGTGTTTATGACGACTGACGACATGACCTCAGGCCCAGAGCTGAGCAATTTCATCTACTCCAACATCAACAACAAATGGAACTCACTGGTGAGCGTGAAGCAGGGGATACAGTATTACATCTACGGCTATATGCCCTCCGATAAGTTTACCTGCGAGGCACAAAAGTTGTCAGAGACACAAACATTTGCCGATGGTGTCGTCCTGAATTTCGGAAAAATACTTCCCGTATCCCAGTATGACCTCTGCTTCGTTACCGGCGTACAGGACATGCTGTCAGCAGATGCGGAGGAGGACATCCCCGCAGGCAACTTCAGATACTTAGGCAAATCGAAAGAAGCCAAGAACCGTGTCCGTCTGCGGTTAGACCACCTGCTTGCCGGTGCCTGCATGGAAATGAAAATCGACGCGGAATATGCTAAGCTGCGCGACATTCGGTTGAAAGACGTCATACTGAAGACCAGCAGCAACTATGCCTGGAGTGGCAAGATTACACAGAGAGGAACCTACACGAGGGTGGATTGGCAGGTGAAGGAAACGATGACCGCCAAAGAGAAGGAGGGCGTGTCGCTGTTTTCTGATGCCGACGGCGTCTCACTGTCAACGACCCCCATGGTCTTCTACGGCTATTGCATTCCCGAGATATATTCAACAGTGGTAATGAAATCGAGATACGACGTGTATGACAAGCGCGGCAACCTGATAAGAAAAGACTGTATCGCCGAGAACAAACTGGTGTTTCCCAGCAGTATGGGCCGGCGTACCATTTTCAAGATGACGGTGAAGCCCACGTACGTCTACACGCTCTCTGACCCCGACGAGGAGCCACCAACGATAGAATTAGAAAAATGAGGATCAAATATACTATCATAAGCATCATCATACTCCTGACTGCTATTGCGGCCCAGGCGCAGATTAAGATTGGCGGTAACGTCTATGGCGGCGGTAACGCCGGCGACCTGACGGGAAGTACCAAGGTCATCGTGCGTGCCGGCGACTTCAAGGGCGGCGTGTTCGGCGGTGCCCGCCAGGCCGATGTCGGCGGTTCAGCTTTCGTCCATATCGACGGTCCGGAAATGAGCGGCGACATCACCATCAATGCCGTCTATGGCGGTAACGACATAGCAGGAACCGTCGGAACATCGTCGACACTGCCACACAGCAGTTTAGGATCCGATGCCAACAACCATAGCGTGAGCGACTACAATGCCTTCGTGCTCACCCAACCGGAGCGGACCGTCTCAGGTGAGAATGCTACTACGACCCAGCCCTTCAGTATCTTCATAGGCCAACTCTACGGCGGCGGCAATGGAGACTATTCCTATACCGACAAAGAAGAAGAAGGAAAATACGATGTCACCATCAAAGAAACGCAGTGGGATGCAACAGCCAACGAGGGCGCTGGTGCCTTCGTAGAGAAGGACGTCACCAAGGCGAATGTCAACAAGCCCGAACTGAGCAAGACCTTTGTTGACATCCACGGCGGTACCTTCGGCTACGTCTTCGGCGGTGGCAATGCCGTTACGGTGAAGGATGCCGTAGATATCTGCATCAACAACACCAGCACTGTGACCACAGAAGCCAATGGGTTGAAGCTGACATACGCCGATGCCAATCAGACCAATGGCGTCACGAAGCCGGAAGACATCACTTCTGCAAACTTAAACAATCCTCATGACCTGCGCCTGCTGGACATGGGCATCAACCTGTCTACCTATGTGCCCGGCTATAACTTCCTGCGTGTGTTCGGCGGCAACAACAAGGCCGACATGCACATCCGCCCCAATTGGCACCTGCAGGACGGCAGCATCGTGAACCTCTATAGCGGCGGCAACGAAGGGCGCATGACCAGCAGCGACGGTCTGTTGTTGGAAATTCTCCAAAACTCCAATATTGTAGTAGAGAACGTGTTCGGCGGCTGTCGCAAGGCCGACGTATTCCCGTCGAAGGACGTGGCTGGCACAACGTTGGTGGACACCATGCTGAACCTTCAGGGCTACAAGTTCCCCAATGGTCTGGCAGCCCGCGTGCTAGTACGTGGCGGTGACGTGAACAACGTATATGGCGGTAACGACATCTCTGGAAAAGTTTATTTCGGCAATGCCGTGGGTGTGTACAAGAGCATCCGAGGCGACATCTATGGCGGTGGCAACGGCTCCTACGCCTATACCGATAAGGAGGCTCTAAAAAACGACCTGATCTGGGGTGACTTCTACTATGATCCCAGCAAGGGGACATCCTCGGTGGATGCGCTCAGTGCCCACCGTCCCAATGCTGAGCAAGTATCGGTGCGTGTGGCAGGCACATCTGAAACAGACCCCGTCATCATCGGCGGCGGTGTCTATGTGGGTGGCAACTGCGCCACGCTAAGGCCTAAAGAGAACATGAAAAATCCCATGGCCGAGTTGAAAATCGGCTCCTATGCCATTGCCGACAAGGTGTTCCTTGGCAATAATGGTGAGAAGATGATTGACCAGACGATTCTTGAAAGATATGCCGGCACCGTAACCAATGCTCAAGGAACGTCAGGCATCGACTTTAGCAGCCTTGACCTGACCGATGAAACGACGCCGGGTGTAATGGCCAAATATATGGACGGCGTCACCATGGAGATCAAACCCAAGGTCGTGTTCGACAGCGAGATACAAGGCGACCCTGCCACATATATTGACCACACGAGCTACTTTGGATCGTTCTATTGCGGCGGTAACGTGGGAAGCGTCAGATATAACGGAGTCGACACCATTGACTTCAAGTACAAGGTAGTAATCTTCAACAAGTTGGTCGGCGGCAGTAACAATGCATACGTCAACGAGACGAAGCTTAACGCCGCCTACGAAGGCGGGTTGCTCGGCAATCCAGATACGATTACCGGCAACAAGTTGATTCTCAATCTCTCTGGTCTGAAGATACGGCCTATGCGCTTTAGAAAAGATGGCATTGATGACACAGCAACCGATTCGACCCCCTATCCCAAGCTGTTGACATGGAACACCGTCGGTGCCGACGGCAACCCAACGCGTGCTGTCACCTCTGGCCTGCCCTCTGGTGGCATCTCCACGAACGACGACCTGAAGCGTCGTTTCATAGAAGGTAATATCTACGGCGGATGCTGCGAGAGTGGTATCGTCAATGGCAATGTGGTCATCAACCTCAACGGAACCATCATCGAACGCGACGTGCTCTTCGACGAAGTGGAAGAGGACAATAACGGTGAGGTGGTGTATTACAACAACCAAACCTACAAGATTACCGAGCGCCGCACCGGCGTCATCCTGGGTCAGCAGGGTATGGACGTGCTGGGCAAGGCCCTGAACGTGTTCGGTGGCGGCAAGGGTAAGGGCACCCAGATTTGGGGCAGCACTACCATCAACCTGAAGAAGGGCTATACCTTCCAGATCTTCGGCGGCAGCGAGCAGGGCGTCATCGGCAAGCCTGACGACGGCGAAGGTGAGGCTTACTCTTTCAATGGCAAGACCTACAAATACAATCCCAAGTACAGTTGCTATGTCAACCTCTGCGGCGAGCACGAGGGCGTCACCAAGACCAGCGAGAGCAGTGACCCCGACATGGCCGAATGTGAGTTCATGTATGGCGGCGGCTTCGAGGGTCCCATTGTCGGCAACACTGTCATCAATCTGGGCAAGGGACGTATCTTCAACAGCTTCGCCGGTTCGTGTAATGCCGACATTCTGGGACATACCGAGACCTATGTCGGCCGCACAATCAAGGAAGACTACCTGAATGTCATGGGCCAATTGGCTAGTACAAAAGAAGATGGAGTCAGCCTTTTAGAGAAAGAAAGCTACTACAGCGACGGTTTTCCCTGGGTTCGCGACATTGTGTATGGCGGTAACGACCTGGGCGGTGAGATCAAGGGCGAGGCGAGTTTCAAACACCGTGTACGCACGGAGGTACTCGACAAAGTGCATAAGTACAATGCCGGGAGCAATCCTAACCCCGACGTGCTGAAAGCCTCGGCCTACGTGGAATACCTGCAGGGCCGTGCCGACGCCATCTTCGGCGGCTGCTACGGTACCTATAACTATAAGGATCCGCAGTTTGTCGGGAAATATACAAATGCAGAGGGAGAACCGCTGACCGATACGAACAACAAACCTATCTTCACGAAGCCCCGCATGAATAGTGCCTTCGTCAACTTCCGTCCCACCTATCCCAACCAGAACGACTCCATAAAAAGGGTCTACGGTGCCGGACAGGGAGCAGAGCAGAGTACAGACCCCACACGCGACGGTGACAAACAGCAGAATCGCAGTTACGTGCTCGTCGACATTCCGTCGAACATGAACTACTACGAGCCTACCGCATTCTTCGGTGCCGGCAGTTTCAATGGCTTAGGCATGAAGTACACCCAAGCAGAGACACAGCCCTCAGAAGGCACCTTCGACCTTGATAAATGCTCTGCCATCATCGACCTCGCCCGGGGAAAGGTGGGCAATGTCTACGGCGGTGGTTTCAACGAGAGCATCGTTCGCCGTACCGTTGTCAACGTACCTGAAGGCTCCACCATCAATGTCAAAAACATCTTCGGCGGTGGCTACGGCCGTCATATCAACATCCCTTGCGACGTCTATGAGGCACAGGTGAACTACCATAGTGAGGACGCCATCGTCAGGAACAACATCTATGGCGGCAACAACAATGCCGACCGTACGCTCTACAGCCAGATCAACATCACGGAGCCCGTATACAACGGCACAGTTGGGTCTGACAGCACCCGCTACAACGCAACGGTCTTCGGAGCTGGATGTGGCGTTGACACTTGGTCACAATACACAGAAGTCAACCTGCTGTCAGGGGCCTGTATCAATGAGGTATACGGCGGCGGCGAGAACGGGCGCGTTCTCAACAAGGAGACTCTTGACAAATGGGCGAAGGAGAACGTCGATTTGGATCTAAGCCTGCATTCCTATACCGAGAACGGATTGAATAATATTCTGGTACATGAGACTGCCTTGGGCGGGAAGTACAACACCAACGTCCACATCTACCGTGGAGCCACTGTCGTAAACTACGCCTACGGTGGTGGCCTTGGCCACAGCGACATACCCCACAGCGGCGATGTGTATGGCACTACTTACATCGACCTTCTTGGCGGCACCGTGAAGAAAGACATCTACGCTGCCGGCACTACAGGTTCCGTGCAGGATGGCTTTAGGGTCGGGCATTACAATGCCTCATCTAACCCTGGTGGCTTCACGGCCGGAACCACCGCCTACATTGCCGGCGGCAGCTGCCGTAACGTCTACGGTGGCGGATGGAAGGGCAGCGTGGGCCAGCACAGGAAGATACAGGACGATGGTCAAGGACATGTCACGGTATTAGACGAAGATGCCGACATCTATGACCCCGCCACCAACGACATTGACGGCGAGAGCCATGTGGTCATCGGCATACGTAAGGATCAGAAGGCAGCCAACCTGCTTGCCGCCATCAAGAAGGTGGCGGGCGAGGATGCCACTACCGACGACTACGGCTTCTATGCCGGACAGCCTACCATTCAGCGCAATGCTTACGGCGGTGGCGAGGGTGGTGCCGTCTACGGCAAGACCAACCTTACGCTGAACAGCGGTTACATCGGCTACGAGTATAATACCACTACTGGCTCCTTTAATGAGAAAATCGATGACGAGACCTACTTCGACGATGAGACCGGCACTGACGGCACAGGCCGTCTGCGCGACTGCGGCAACGTCTTCGGTGGCGGCTACGATGCCCGAAGCAGTGTCGACGAGTCGAATGTCGTGATGTATGGCGGAGAGGTACGCGGCAGCCTCCATGGCGGCGGCGAGATTGCCACCATAGGCCGCGGTTCCACCCGGGAGACTGGCGATGCCAACAGCGAGCGCACCTTTGAAGCCATCTACAAGGAGGGTAAGACCCTCGTCACCATGTACAACGGCCATGTCCACCGCAATGTGTTCGGTGGCGGCAAGGGCTACAACCTGTTAGGCTACGGCAGCAACAGTAACCTTTATACCGACGGTTACACCTTCGGACAGACGGAGGTACGCATCCACGGCGGCGAGGTGGGCACTGAAACTGGCGTAAAAGAGAAGGGCTATGGCAACGTCTTCGGTGGCGGTGACCTTGGCTATGTCTACAGCAAAGGTTTCAATAGCCCAAAGACCATTGCCGATAAGGAAAATGGCATCACCACTGGTTCGCCAGGCCATTACTATTATTATGGGGATGACGGTCACCTGACGGAGGACTGTAAGGTGGAGGTTTCACCTTACCTGCAAGTGAAAGATGTCCAGGTGGATAATCAGGAGCCATATAGTGTCTCTTTCGGAGGCAAGACCTATAGTGCATACGACTACGTGCCCACCGACTACCTGAACACACTGCCCAAGGACAAGAATGACAGCAGATGGACAAACCTCATTACCGAGGAGACTGAGACCGTCAATGGCGAAGCCGTCAAGAACGAGCGCGGTGTACACATCCGCAACGCCGTGTTCGGCGGTGGTAACGTGGCATCGAACACCGATACGCACTATGCTAATGCCACCACTGTCTTCGGCAATACGACTGCCACGCTCTACGACGTCTATCACCGTGACTTCATCACCGTGGGCACCGAGCATACCGGCGGTCTCTATGGTGGTGGTAACTTCTCGATGGTCGACGGCTACCGTGAACTGAACATCACCAACTACGGTACTGACTACTACAACCTGCAGACGCGCGTCACGCTGGAAGAGTACCACAGCCTCTCCAACCGTGAGCGCGCCTACTTCAAACTGGAATATGAGTGTCAGGAAGAATATGATGCAAATGGTAAGACACACAAGATAGGCGAGAAGATTTCTGAAGAGGACTTCAACAAGCTCGACTCTACAGAACAGGGGCACTGGGCGCAGTACGGTTTCTGCTCTATCTATGCCGGCCGCCTGCTGAATACTATCCAGCGTGCCGACCTCTGCGGTGTCTACGGCTCACGCATGGTGCTGCAGGGTGCCAAGGACCGTGTGGCCGACGTGGGTGAGAACATCGACTACACCATCAACCGCGTGGGCGAGGTGTCGCTCAACAAGCAGGCCACTCAGGTGAACGGCGACACTGGCAAGGATGCCGAGCACGGCAACTACTTCGGCATCTATTCGCTTGTAAACCATCTGGGCAATCTCACCAGCGACGTGCGCTTCCTCAGTAACTACGTCGACGAGAATGAGGAGGAGCACTCTGACAAGACCTACTATAGTTACAAGGAACCTATACCCACCGGGCCCTGGCGTAACCGTGGCACCAGCCACAACCAGGTGGCACTGGCTTCGGGTGTGTTCCTTGAACTAACCACCGAGAACAGCACCGCCGACCACAAGGACTACGGCTACATCACCGGCGTCGTAGAACTTGACCTCATCAACGTGAAGAAGGATATAGAAGGCGGCGGCTTCGTCTACGCCAAGAACGAGCACCGTCTGCCTATATACTATGCAGACATGGAGGATGTCATCCTCTCGGAATACAACTCAACGAAAACCGGCGTGCGCGAAGCAGCAAAGACCTACAAGCGCTACCGCTATTCTGCTGACGCCATACCTGCGAACGGTGGCAGCTGGCCAAGTTCAGAAGGACAAGTGGCCCCGGGCGGCACGGCCTACCAATACAAGGATATCCAGACCTCCGGTAACTTTATCCACGCCAAGAAGCGCATCGTGGACGACTGCTCCCCCACGAACAACGCCTTCAAACATAACGAAACACCCTACTCCGAGGCACACTACTGGTATATCAAGGGTTCGGTCTACGTCTACGACCAGGTTGTGTCGGCCTACACCGGCTCGGCCACGGCTTACTCGAAGGAGGTGAGGCTGCCGCTCACCATCACCGCTGCCAGCAACGGCAAGCTGAAACTGCTCAACGTGAAGCCTAACCGCTATGCCTACTATTATGAGACAGGCAAGAAGATTGGTACGGGCGCGAACGCAGACGAAAAGAAAGTATGGGTGAACCGCCAGACCGACAGCTACGAGCTGAACGATGTCATCACGTGGTGGGACTGGCAGAACCTGCCCAGCGGCGAGCAAGGCCTCTTCGTCGAGGAGACCTACGTCAATGCCGTGCCCTGCCAGGTGAACGGCCAGAAATATGCCGTCGGCGAATATGTCATGCTGCCACCAAGCAACGACCAAGAAAAGACTTCATTCATTGGCAGCAACACCATAAAGGATTTCGATGGCAATGCCATTGAGGATAATGAAGGCCACGAACTGACGGGTATTGACCTCTTCAACGACGTGTTCCGTACCTCCAACAACCTGGGTCACGAAACGGGCTACATGCTGACCTTCGACATGAACTCGCCGGGTATCTGGGATGACTATCATACCGAGACCGCGCGTACCAATGGTACGGTGAAGATTTCGGAAACAGCGTATCAAACTCTGCTGACGAATGCCGCCGACGATGCAGCAAGGCAGGCCATCATCGATAAATACACTGAAGGACCAACCTTCAGGCCGAGAACAACAGCAACTCTTGGTCGCCACAATTACACCGAGGGGCAGATTATCACCAAGGGTGAATTCGACTTGATAGACGGTAGCGATCCTGATTCGCACAAGCAACGTTTCAAGGAAGCCTACGTAGCCAAGACGACCGTGAGCTATACCGTTACACTTCCCGACCCGGACGAACCGGAAAATACGGAAAAGGCCACTACTACGACCAAGACCATCAATCCGGGCACGGCTATTTCCAACATGGAATACGGTCTCCTTTCTCTCACTGAAAAGGCGGCCTTTGCCCCGGCATGGGTCTGCACCAAGACCGTGAAGCTGGCCACCGACACCTATCTGCACTATGGCGAACTGAAGACTGCCGAGGAGATTGCAGACCTGAAGTCAACGTACTCTACGTTGGCCGACGACATCGACGCTGCCATGTCAAATGCCTACATCTGTACAAAGACAGGTGAGGCCGGTGGACAGAAGTATCGTGACGACACCAACTACAGTGCCATCCAGTCTTGGTGCTCACTGTCGGAGGATGACCGTATCGATGAAGACAATAAAGATCGCTTCATCTTCAATTACGATGCCCTGGACCTCTTTGCCGATCCCAACTATTCCGTAGAGACAACAGGTGGCAAGACCACAGCCGAGGCTTACGATGGCCTTTCCACCCCCGTGAATGAAAGCAAGCAGCTCTATAGTAAGGAGGTGGGCGTGGAGTATCAGGCCGTATTCAAGGCTACTCCAGAAAAAGCTTCCTATTCTTACCCGGCAGGAACAACTGCCAGCGGCGTGGCCTTTACGGCAGGAGAGCTTTCCGATGGAGGTTCCATATCCAACGAAATCTTCGAGGCTGTAGTACCCAACTACAAGCAATACTACACGAAGGTGAACACGACAACCGATGTCGATTCTCATGGAAAATTCTACATCGCCAACACCAACTTCATCTACGACGGTGAACCCTACGGAATGGGACAGGTGGTAAACGAAGACGTCTATCTGCACAACTCAGGAAAGGTCACCGATGTTGAAACCGATGAGACTGGTGTTTTCTACTATTGCTATAAGGCACATAGCGAGGACGGCACCCCCGTCGACGTCGGATATTGTATTGGCGCGAGCACCTATGCCGATTTGCGTGACGACCAGAAATACTTCGTCATCCAGGGTCAGGAGCCTACCGAGGTCACCACGCTCTATGTGAGCCGCGAGAGCGACATCAAGGACGTGACCAAGGAGAAGATTATCACTGTGGTCTACCAGTACACCTACTACGAGGAAGACGACAACCACGACATCAAGCTCACCAACGAGCTGCATGTGGTGAACGTACACCTGCAACTTGAAAGCGGTGCACCCACCATCGGTCCGCTGGAGAATCCGCCCACCGTGCTGCCAGGTACCGCCGTGGGTATGAAAGCGCCTGACGTGACGCCCGGTATCTATGATCCGATAACCAACGGATGGGAGCTGTTCGCCAATAGCGACGATGCCGACCACCACCGTAACGGCGTGCCCTTCACCAACAACAGCACACCCGTCTACTGGTATCAGAACAAGGATTACTATATAGCCTTCTACTCGCTGACCTATCTTGGCAAGACCTACTCCAACTATGTGCCCCTCAGCGTGGCCAACTACCACGACCTGGCCGACATCATGGAGAACCACAAGGACAACCACCTCTACATCGACCGTGCCGACGTAGACCGCCCGTGCAAGGTCTATATCAACGACTACTCGGCATTGGGAGACAACGATCCGCGCAAGGGCAAGAACGGTCTGGATGAACTGAAGAATCTCTTCAACCTGAGCATCGACACGCGCGTTGAAGGCCACACGCCGCTGGAGGGTAACCACATCAAGGGCTGTAACAACCTCGACATCATCCTACGCAGCGACGTCGACCGTACAAAGCCCACAGGAGCAACCGAATGGACGCCCTGGGCTCCCCTTGGCGACGATACGAATTGCTTCGGTGGTAACATCCACGGCGACGGCCACACCGTGAGCGGCCTTGAGACCTCGCTCTTCGGAAAGCTCTGTGGCAATGTGTACAACTTGGGCGTCACTGGCTCGTTCACCACGGCCGGCGTGGCCGATAGCGGCGACGGATTCGTGGAGAACTGCTGGGTGAAGACCAGTGCCACCGCACTGCCTGAAGGCGCATCAAAGGTCAATGCCGTGTTCGGCAATCCCAGCGACCCAGAGAATTCGGATTGCATACAGGTGGTGAACTGCTATTACTCTGACAAGAACGAAGCGCTCTACAATGACAATAGCACAGCCCGCAAGATGGCCGACAAGGCCTTCTACAACGGTGAGGTGGCTTACGACCTGAATGGCTTCTATCTGGGTAAGCGCTACTACGACGGCTCCGGTCTCGGTGAAGGTGCAGCCAACCAGTCCTACGACTTCATCACCGCCAATGCCGATGGCACGCTGCCCAGAAACGCCACCAGTACAATGGCTACTGCCGGCACGGCCTACTATCCTGACTCTTTAACTTACTACACGCCGAAGGGCACGTTGCAGAACCCCAAGCTGGGCTACGTGGAGCACCGCTTCTACGACGGCGACTTCCGCTATGCCGGAGGCACCATCCCCAGTGATTTCAATGACCGCCGACAGGAGAATGAAGTCACCGACAATAACGGCAAGACGGTCACCGACATCACGTGGATACCCATCTGGCCCGACGACTATCTTTTCTTCGGACAGAGACTGACCTACGACCATGTAAGCGACTGGGAGTATCAGGACCACCCGTCAAGCATCAACAAGAGCAGCCAGCGCGTCCTGACCTCGCAGGAGGGCAACCGCGTATACCGTGCACCGGCCTACTACCGCAGTGGCGACATGAAGGTGGCCCACTTCAACCCGTATGCCGTCTTTGCACAGACGAAGAAGGGCGATGCCAGTGTCATTGCCTATAAGGGCATGACGGCCATCGACTTCACGGGAGGTAATGGCGACGTAACTGGCGCCACCACCGACTATAAGAACGGATGGGAAACAAAGGCACCTTACAATAATATGGAAGGTGGAGCCTTCTGTCCGCCGCTACTCGACGACGACGGTCTCACCGAATTCCAGAACATCGACCTCACACGCAACCTGCTGGTATATACCACGGCCGGCACAACGACCGATGACATCATGAATACCAAGTTGCAGGTGTCCGACGAGTATTACGTAGAATCCAGTGCCAACTACCATCCCGACTACCACACCGTGGATCCGTGGGATAGTCCGGCCGACAAGATTCGCGGCCACTGGGTACAGCTGACGACCGATGGCTATGTAGCTCCCAACGACCACCTGCTCGTTGACCGCAACGACTTCTACTGCCCCATTGAATACCACTTTGACAGCAGCTACCGCATGTGGTATCAGCGCGCCCCCGACAACTATGTGGGCAAACTCAAGGACAACGAAGGCAACTATCGCAGCAATACCGGATGGGAAGGCATCAGCATACCATTCGAGGCTGAGATTGTAACCACCAACCAGAAGGGTGAGATTACCCACTTCTACGACAACAGCTGGGAGAGCAAGAACGACACCAAGACCAAGATAGGCCACGAATACTGGCTACGCTGGTTCGACAAGATTACCGATACTGCAAACGAAAAAGTCACGGCAAGCATGACCTATCCCAACGGCGGCACAGAGGCCAAGGAGTATAAGAATCATTTCCTGTGGGACTACTATTACTCGAGGAACTACCGCGACGACCTGAACAGTGACGACTATCAGGAGGGCGATGCCAGTCATAAGTATTACAATACGGACCGCAATTATGACAATTATCCGCGCCTGACCAGGGGCACGCCGTATATCATCGGATTCCCCGGCGATCGCTACTATGAGTTCGACCTCAGCGGTGAGTTCGAGGCCGAGACCACCAGTCAGGTTAATCCGCCCACCAAACTTGGTAAGCAGACCATCACCTTCGCCTCGAAGCCAGGTATCACCATCCATAAGAGCTATAACGAGATGGACGGCACTCAGGATACGAAGGGAAGCAAGACGTACACCTTCCAGCCCAGCTATCTGAACGAGGAGTTTGAGTCGGGCAGCAACCACTACATACTGAATGCCGTAGGCAGCAGTTACGACAAGGTACCCGACACGGGCAGCGCAACCACCCATGTGGATGCCTTCCGTCCATACTTCACCGTGACAGCATCCAGTCCCGACCCGTCGCGTCCAACGACCCGCAGCATCGTCTTCAGCAACGACCAGTCAGAGCTGAAGGGCGTCGAGGAGCACGGCGACCCGTCGGATGCCTCGGAGGGCAGCCTCGACATCCATGCCAAGAAGCACAAGGTGGTGGTGACCTCCAACCTGCGCTACATCACCGAGGTACGCATCGTCAACGCGGCTGGCGTCACCGTCAACACGTTCAGCATCGAGCCGGGCGAAACCGTCGAGACCCGCATCTACAACGGCGGTGTCTACATCGTGCAGACCACCGACGGCCGCCACAACAAGAAGCTGGCCGTGAAGTAAACAGGTACAGATACCAGAAAGAAGCAACAACGAATTAAAATGCGAATTTCACGAATGACACGAGATAAAAGACAACGGATAACACGGATTTCACGGACTCTCATCCTGCTACTCATGATGATGGTTGTGGGGGCCACGGGAGCGTGGGGGCAGACACCAGACTATTCAGGAGTGTATTATATTGGTAGCCACGGATATGTTGAAGCCAATACTACTAGCAACCCTTAATTCCGCAGCACTTTAGTTTAACTTTCTTTATAAGTTCCTGAGCAACAAAAAGTTGCCCAGGATTTTGTCATGTCAGATTTTTCACTTACCTTAGTGAACTATTAGTTGCGGATTTTAGGAGTAAAATTCCCAACCAAAGATAAGGCGGGTAATGTCGATGAGCAAGGCTCACTGGACTATTATAAGGATGCAGGAAAAAACCGCATGTACACTTGGTGTTACAAGAATGCCTCCGGGAAAGTATTTCCAGAAGGTGTAGAAATTCCTTCAGGTTACGATGTTGGTACAAAACAAAAATCCGTCTTTCAATATGAAGGCAAATGGTATGTTCTCACCAATGTATCACTTGAAGGACTCGGTGCAGTGAGTGGCGATGCAAATATTATTCTTGATGAAAACGAGCCTCCGCGTATTTTTCCCAGGCCTTGGGACATTTGTCCCAGGCTGTGGGAATTTTCTGTAGAGGCGCTACAGAAATCAGCGGAGTTTAGCCTGAGGAGCCACGGGTGACTGATTTTGTGTTAAAAAATTTGGAGTTTATACAAAAAAGTAGTATCTTTGCATGATATTATGCGCGTGTGCGCAAGCGAAGGGACGGAATGACGCGAATATAATATGGGAACATATATCAACATAGGAAATGCAGGATTCCAGCGTGCGAGGAATAGTGAGTATGTTGACAAGTCTGGACTGATAGCAGTGGTGAATAGCACGCTCTTCACTGAGCGCTGTTTTAGTTGCGTCACACGCTGCCGCCGCTTCGGCAAGTCTATGGCCGCCAAGATGCTTTATGCCTATTATGACCACTCATGCGATTCACGCAGTTTGTTTACGGATCTGAATATAGCCCATGACCCCTCATTCGAGAAGCATTTGAATAAATATGCAGCCATCTATCTTGATATGACGGATTTCGTATCCAAAGAAAAGAGCGATGATATTGTAGAAAAGATAGATGCAGCCCTCCTGGCAGACGTTAGCAAGGCATATCCCGACGTGCCTGTTGAAGACGACGATTGTTTGTTACCTACGGGTAAGGGTTTTGCCGACCTGGTGTTGATACCCCGCAAGCATGTCAGTAGCCCGGCCATTATTTTGGAATTGAAATACGACAAGGATGCCGATACGGCTATTAACCAGATATTGAGAAAACAATATCCTGCGAAGGTGGCAGAATATACTGGAGAGTTGTTATTAGTTGGCATCAACTATGACAAGCAGCAGAAGACACATCAGTGCCGAATAGTAAAGATAGATAAATGATATGACACAAGATATGATCAAGACGATAAGAACCATCAAGATGATGAATAACGGGAAAAGTGCACAAAGGGAACCGTCCCTTTTGTGTACCTCCCATAAGGCCCAGACAGTCCGGCTGGCGCGGACTACCACTCAGGCCCGGGCGGACCACCAGTCCGGCTGGGGTGGACTATGGCGAAGTGCCCTACTCCTCCTGGTGATGATGATGACGGTAGGAGTCGGTAAGATGTGGGGAGAAGAGACACCTGATTATAGTGGAACGTACTTTATTGTTAGTGGTCGTACCGATCAATATGACGTAAACAAACCCGAGGCCAATTTCTATCTATGTCCCACGGAGGGCTGGTACTTTTATGACGGCACCAATAGCTACACTACCACTGACAACGGGAAGCCGTTCCTCACCACCTACAATTGCTTAGATGGTAGTTACGATGCCAGCAAAGCAGTGTGGGTTATAGAAAAGCATCCTGAGACGGGTTGCTATTATATCAAACAAAAGAAAACCACAACTAACAACAAATACAGATACTTGGTGTCAAATGGTAAGATTAGTGGTTCCTCAAGTGCCAGACGTATGCGCGTACACCTTGAAGAAGTCGCTGATGCCAATGCTCTTGAGACACTTGGTGACAAAGCATTGTTTGAGATAATCTTCCATGCAGAAGACGCAACATGTCCAGCCGACCATTTAGACATTATACCTCATTCATCTTCTGGTTGGAATGGTTCTGAAAAAAGACTAGTAGTAAATTATAGTAACATTAACAACCTTAAGGCTAGTACCGATAAGCCAGATGGCCCCAATGGCACCTATGGCAAAGGTACAGGAGGTATTATTGGTGTGTACTCCACAGAACCAAACGAAATGTGGCATCTCGAAGTTCCGCGTCCTGTCATCAGTTTTGATGCAAATAACAAGGTTCAGATTACTGACCCCACTGGATTCGCTTCGGCAATCTATTACACTACTGACGGCAATGATCCTACTACAAGTTCCACTCCGTATGCTGCCGCTTTTTCCCCCGCCGCCAATGTGACCACCATCAAGGCCATAGCTGTGGTGGACGGAAAAGAGTCAGAAGTGACCACGTTTACCCCACAATTCTTTCTTGGCTCCACGCACAATTATCTCATTCAGAGTAAGGATTGCAAATTCTATAATATGATTCCGAATCTTTCTGTTGATGCAAACACTAAAAACGTGAGCACACTGAATGTGCCTTGCTCAACAATGGCATGGCATTTTGAGAATGCAGAAGAAGGCTATTATTATATTGTTGATAAGAACGGTTGGTATATGTATTATACAGAAAATACGGATAATCACATCTACCTTAAAAGCAGCAAAGATGAAAGTGATGCTTATAAGTTCAGCATCACTGCTCATACAAATGGCGGTTATAGTATCATCCCGAAAGGACTGCCAAATCCAATCTACAAACCTAATAGTGGAACAGATCCCGTGCTCCAACCAGTCAAGTATGGCGGAGAATTGGGTAAAGCAGTTGCTCGTTGGGATATTATTCCTTTTTCCACAACAAACCTTCCTATGTGGGAAACAACTCCTTTTAATGTTTCGACTGATGACGTGACTAATTACTATACCATTACACCTCTCAGCAAGAATACAGACGCTGACAGACGACCTCTTATAATCAACAATGATGGAGTTGTTAATAGTCAGGAAGTGCCAACTGGACTTGACGTAAGAAAAACCATGTGGATTATTAAGAAAGTTGGTGCTTATGACGCGACGGACAACCCAACAGGTGATAATAGCGAATTATTAGACTATTATACTATTCAAAATGCCTATACAGGTGACCTAATCTATTATAACGGAAATGAAAATGGGGACGGACGCTTTCAACAGACTCAGACCTTCCAAATGGGTAAACCATCGGTGACGGGTGCCGATGAGACATGGTCACATTTTGTAATCGTTCAAACGGCTAACAATGGCTACAATATTATTCCAAGGATATTCGTTGACAATGTAAAAGCCATTAACAGGACCAGTACGCCTCATTATGGATTCAACTGTTTAAATAGAAGTGGTGGAAAAGACATTCTTGGAACATTTTTTGATGATGGTGGAAGCTCACGCTGGACGTTTAGCAAAGTTAATTTCTGCATGCCTCCAGTCTTCGAGGAATCGGATGGGAGCATCACCATCTCCTGTGACACCAAAGGAGCTGAGATACATTTCCTGACTGATGGCAATGACCCAACGGAGGCTTCCACACTTTACAACAACAATAATTGGAGTTCATCTAACCAAATACGTATCAAAGCAATCGCAGTAGTTAAGGAAGGTGAGACAATCACTGCCTCTTCCGATGTCTACACCCTGCTCAACGAACCCGACATCACGCTGGAAGCAGGACCATACGAATACAAAGGTGCAGCATGGGAGCCTTCATTAACAGTGTCGATAGGAGAATCAGGAAGTGAGACCACTGCGCCTACTTCTCCTGCATCATATACGACAGCATACACTGATAATGTCAATGCCGGCACTGCCACCGTCACCCTTGCTGATGCTGACCCAACCGACACATGGTACATCTGGAACGGATCTACAACGTTCACCATCACCCAGAAAGCAATTACCATCACCGCAGACAGCGACACGAAGGGATACGACAGAACGCCGCTGACCAAGAACAGCTATACCTGTAGTCCTGCGCTTGCCACTGGCGACAGCTTCAAGAGCGTCACCGTAACCGGTAGCCAGACCGCCGTTGGTAACAGCTCTAACGTGCCCAGTGCCGCTGTCATCAAAAACGGCAGCAACGAGGATGTAACTGCAAACTATGCCATCACATACACCAATGGTACACTGACCGTCACACTGAGGTCTATTGGCAACGGTTTGCTTGCCTCAGGTTTTACACTTGAATTTGGCAAAGGGGGAGCCATCATTTTAAAGGATGGTGATGAAACACTCACAGAAAATATAGATTACAATATTGGAAGCGAGACGACATCAGAATCTGGCAGATATACCCAAAGAACTGTTTATGGTACCGATAACTACGAGGGCAATTTTTTCATTCGGAATGCCAATGTCAATTTCCAGAACGATGGCAATGGGGGTACGGAATATTCTGCTACCTTCGTGGCTGAGAACGCTCTCGGCTCTGCCAGCAACAACCCGGCCAATGGCCATGCACTACCAGAAGGCATCACTGCATATATTATTACGTCTATCAGTGGCAACAATGCTAATGCAGAGGCTTTGGAGTACATACCTGAGGGTATACCCGTGCTGCTGCTGTCGAATGCAGCTTCTGGCGGATTCTTGGTACAGGATGCAAGCGGACATGCTGAAATCACCTCAACCCAAATCAGTAATAACATGTTGGAAGAGGTGAGCGACCCTTCGAAGCACTTCGACACCAGAGAAATCTACCTACTCTATAACAACGAGTTCGTCCACAATATGGAGGGTGACTTAGCAAAGGGCAAGGTCTATCTTAATCCAAGCCATACTGCTCCTGACCCAGATCCTACCCCATCCCGCCTGTTTATAAGATGGGATACCAAAACCGGCATTGACAATCCTCACCTCACACCTCTTACCCCTCACCCATCAGGCCCGTGGTACACCCTCGACGGACGCCGGCTCAACCGCAAACCGACGCAGAAAGGACTCTATCTCTGCAATGGCCAGAAGATGGTGGTGAATTAAAATAAACTAACGAACGAAATAAATGACTAAAGATAATAAATCACGAGATATGATAAAAGGTAATATGACACGAATCATAATATCAGCATTAATACTCTTGATGTATGGAGCAGGTGAAGCCTGGGCAGATATCAGTGTTGACATTGATCCTGCGTTAACGAATGGCACTATTATTTCGTCAATAAACCAGTCGACGAGGGAGGTCACCCTTACTGTCACGCCAGCATCGGGCTATTATATCAAAGCATCGGATATTGAAGTGGAACCGTTGGTGGGTACATCCAAGGCAAATTCGAGGGGTATGCGTCGTGCGCCCAAATTGGCCAGTCTGATTGTGGGAAAAATGTATGAGGGTAGCACAGAAGTTCGTGTTACCGTAAATCCTACCGTTGCGACCTACAAGTTCACGTTGCCGGAAAATTACGACGGTGCGTATGTTTCTGCCACATTCCGCTCATCGGGTGGAGGGGAAATCTGGATAACTGGTAGCACAACCAGTGTCACATATAACGCCAATGGTCATTATATCCTCACGGATGATGTCGATGCCTCAGTAATTGAAAATCTTGGTAGTCAAACGATAGCATTCACTGGAACCTTCGAGGGCGAAGCCAAAGCCGACGGCACGTTCCCAATCATCAGCGGGCTGACGAAGCCATTATTTGCCACCACCGATGGTGCAACCATCAAGAATGTCATCCTTGACAATGTTAGTATCAGTGGTGGTACCAATGTCGGTGCCATCTGCAACGAAGCTAAAGGTGACACGCGCATTTACAACTGTGGTATATTGGCAACAAACAGTTCAGTGGAAAAAGATGATGACGGCTATGACCATATATCCTTATGTCGCAGCACCATCTCAGGTAGTGGCTATGTGGGCGGTATCGTGGGATTGCTTGATGGTAGTTCGCGTGTCATCAACTGTTTCAGTTACGCCAATGTTTCTGGAGGTACTCATGTAGGCGGTATCGTAGGCTATAACAACGTTGCTACCACTGCTACCAACCTCAAGACGATGGTGATGAACTGCATGTTCTATGGTGAAGTCAGTGGCGGTTCTATCGCCCCCATCTATAATGGCAATATTATCACTAATGTAGGCAAAAATACTGGCGTTAGTAACTTCAACTACTTCCGTCTCGAATCATCTTACATTCAGGATAACACTATTACCAAAGTCTATAACTGCGCCCTTGGTGCCGAAACACGCTTCCTGCAGCGCTTCGAGTTCTTCCGACATTTGCTTAACAGTAACCGTGAACTGGCGGCTTGGTGGGCTAGTACCTCCACTACCACCGTCACCAAGAACGAGATGATGAAGTGGGTGATGGAGCCAAGCCAGATAGGCACAACTACACCTTACCCTATCCTGAAGCCAGCCGGCTATTACCCCTCGGTGGTGAACATCGACGCAGAGAATGCTACTACACAAACCGAGCGTAACAAAGGTGGTAAACTAGGTACGCTGACGGTGAATATCCAGATAGGCAGCGGTGGCGCTGTATATGCTCCTCCCACAGGGGCTAGCATCACCACCCCGCAACTCACCCTCAACATCACAGACAAAGATCCCGACCATTACAACTTCAATTACTACAAGGTGCAGCTGCCTTATTACAATGATGTTGGTACCAAGAACTACAATGGCAACCGCGTAGTCACAGGTTGGAAGATTGTGAGCATCACCGGCGGCACGGCGGGCACTTATAGCACTGGCGAAGATGTGACCTATACTGACGGAGTGTTGACGGCAACCCCATATAATTTTGCCGACCGCAACTGCACCAATAAAGACCTCTACAGCGTCAGCGGCCGTGTCTTCAACCAGGGTGCCTACTGGGATGTACCCTACGGTGTCACTGCCATCACCATCGAACCCTACTGGGCCAAATGCGCCTACCTGGCTGATCCAAACGCCGACAAGGTGTATAATACGGCAATGGATACCGGATACGATGTACCCAACGTTGGTGGCGGAGAGATATACACCAACGGAAACAGCTATCCCATCGCCGGAGAGAACCAAAAGGTTTTCACCTCCAGGAGCAACGCTATCTCATCTTCGAACTCGGGACTATTTCAGGAGGTGACTGGCACACCAAGTAGTCAAACTGTTTATGATTATGCCGTGGTGCTTGTGGGCAATTATCATCATTATGGTAACATGGAAGCAAGTAACGACAAACCTTATACAATCACCTCTGTTGACCTTGATGGTGATAATGAGCCCGACTATTCCTATATCCTGCGTTTTGATAGTCGTAATTTTGTACACCCCGTGAGGGTTGACTTTATCAATATTCCGGGTCTCGGCATGGCGCAGAAATCCACAGGAGGTACTGGTACCTACAATTTCGGCATCATGCTGCCTAAAGGCTGGTTCGAGAGTACCAACACCTCGCTCTTCCACGTCACGCAGTTTGAATACGACTGCAGTAATGGTGATGGTAAAAAACGAGGTGCCGCTCCCTATATTCTGCAGGGGGGTGTCATGGAGCAGTGGGTGAATGGACAGAGCCAAGGCCATGCCAATTTAACCACCTATTTCCATGTGGGTGGCAACGTTTGGTTCAAGGAGTTCCATCGCGGAACGCACCAAGACCAGAACTACGACGCCAACCATTCTCCAGTGTCGGTTACGGGCGGTGACTTCGACCAGTTCCACCTCACTGGCCTCTACACCGCTAATGCAACTACCCGTGACGACAATGCCGAGTGCTACATCACCGGCGGCCGTTTCGGCATGGTAGCAGGCACCGGCATGGACGGCCTCGGAACCTCCGACGGCAAGGGCAATATCACCTGGATTATCGACAATGCCGACATCAAGGAGTTCTACGCCGGCAGTTTCAACGCCGACAAACCTGCTATCGGCAACCTCCACACCATCGTCAACGGCGGACATATCGACTTATTCTGCGGTGGTCCCAAATTTGGCGACATGAGCAGCGGAAAGACTGTCACCACCACGGCCACGGGCTGTACCTTCGGCACCTTCTTCGGTGCTGGCTACGGCGGCAACTCCTACAGCCGTCAGGCTCCGAGAAACCATAACAGCATTACGAACTTCCCCCACAACGATAAAGATGCTGGCAACGACGATTCCTGGAACGCCTGGTTGGCCCGATTCTATAAGCAGGAATACAACAGTACCTACGGCGGCGTTTCCACACAGTTCAGCTATCAGTTCCTGCCCATGTCGGACAACAAGACCAATGTGGCACGTATCTTTGTGGAATATGTAAAGTTCTCGCTGGCCACCACGCACAACGTCACATCTTCTTTGACAGGTTGCACCATTACAGATAATTTCTATGGTGGAGGGAGTTTGGGAAAGGTTGAAGGTAATGTAACTTCAACGCTCACTAATTGTACGGTCAAAGGCAATGTCTTCGGTGCAGGCTACTCGGCTTCTTTGCCTCCCGTTGAGGTCGATAGCATCGGCTTCCGGACCCCCCCCTACTACTATACGAATCTCGGAACCTACCGTACTGGAGTAAAGGGCAAAACAACTACTTACACATGGAAGCCTGCTAATGCTATCAGTGTTGACAATGGCGACCACATTCTCTACACCACCGAAGACCTGGCCAAGAGCAACCTCGGCTCAGTGCAAGGCAACGTCATCCTGACCATACAAAGTGAAGCTGGAAAAACCACGACTATAGGCACCGCTGGCAATTCCAATACCGGCAATGTCTTTGGCGGCGGTGAACAGAGCTATGTCACCAACAACACTAATTCTGCTACTATAAATACAGTAACCGTCAACATTAAGGGGCCTGGCACCACCAATATTCTCGGCAACGTCTTCGGCGGCGGCGACCAAGGTGAGGTTGAAGGCAGCACGGAGGTGAACATCGAATATGATGAGTAAGACGGAAGATGTAAGAACGAAACGGATATGGGAACATATATCAACATAGGTAATGCAGGATTTCAGTCAGCTCGCAATAGTGAGTACGTGGATAAGTCGGGACTGATAGCAGTGGTGAATGGCACACTGTATACTAAACGCCGCTTTAGCTGCGTGACTCGTTGCCGTCGCTTTGGTAAGTCGATGGCTGCAGAGATGCTGTGTGCCTATTATGACCAGTCTTGCGATTCGCGTAGTCTCTTCTCTGACTTAGAGATATCCCATGACCCGTTGTTCGAGAAGCATTTGAATAAATATCCAGTCATCTATCTGGACATGTCAGATTTTGTGTGTAGTAGTTTTTGGGCTTCGACTGGTGCATACGATGCTGTGGCTCGTTATATTCAAATGAACTATGAAGGACTGAAAGACGATATTATCTATATGTTAGCGGGAGGTCGCTGTAAGGTCAATCCCACCAAGTTCCAGAATGATATGTCCATCATTCGCAGTAAAGATGATGTGTTGACGGTACTTATCCATTTGGGGTATCTCAGCTATAGTTGGGAAAAGAGCGCCCGTGGTGTGGATGCTGCCCACGATGAAAGGCTACGGGTAGGCGAGCACAGCTCGGGAATGCATACGAGCATTTTGAGCTGTAACAATGAGAATTCATTGGCATGTGTGCTTAGCCTGGCATACTATAATGCTCGAAATGAATACATTTTCCTTCGTGAGTTACCTACGGGTAAGGGTTTTGCCGACCTGGTGTTGATACCCCGCAAGCATGTCAGTAGCCCTGCCATTATGAGAAGAAAGACAAGACACATCAGTGCCATATAGAAAAAATCAACAAATCGTAAAGATATGACATATATGAACAGATACAGACTGATATATACATTGCTATTGACAGCCTTGATGGCAAGTATGAACGCCTCGGCAGGAGTCACGGTGAAAGGCAACGTGTATGGCGGCGGCAACCAGGCCGACGTGAAGACCAACGCCACCGTGAACATCGGCGGCGGCCAGATTGACGGAAATGTCTATGGTGGCGGAAAGGGTTCGGATTACAATTACACCTGTGACAAAGCTATGGTAGGAGTTAATGATGACGGCGCAGGCATAGGAAAAGATCCCAGTTTACCAGCAAATAAAGATAAAGGAACAAAAGTCACCATCACAGCAGGAACGGTGGGTACTCTTCTTGATAACGGGAAACTCAAAAAGGGGACAGGCAACGTCTATGGCGGCGGTGAAATCGGCCGAGTGGAATGGAATACTCAAGTGAAAATAGGTGTTGAAAACGCATCATCTGGAGATCAGTCGCCCATTATCCTTGGTAGCGTATTCGGTGCTGGAAAAGGCAATGACACGCATGGTTTCGCGGCGCTGGTACGTGGTAACTGTACCGTCACCATTCAGGGTAAAGCCTGGGTTAAGGAGAATGTCTATGGCGGCGGTGAGATGGCTACGGCAGGTAGGTATTGGGTTAAGAATTTCACCACTCCTCTTGAGGGAGAAATAATGCCTGATGCACCAGAAGATTTAGATGATGGAATGCCGTATGCAACAAGAGGCGGTGGTGGCGTATGTACCGTCATCGTTCAGGACTATGCACAAATTGGACCAGCGACTGCAACAGATCTTGCAGGACATGTCTTTGGTGCCGGTAAGGGAGTTACGCCTTCTACTTATTCTTATGAAGGCAGCGATATGCCTGAGCGTATGAGTAACAGTGACGTAATGGTACCTATGAATAATCCGACGGCTTACTTCCAGTTCTTAGAGACCCTGTCCTTGGCCACCAAAACCCATGTGACCATTAGTGAAACGGCTCAAGTCAAGGGTAACGTCTATGGCGGCAGCGAGAGCGGCTTTGTGCAGGACGATACCGACGTGAAGATTCAAGCTGGCACGATTGGTGCGTCAGGCTCGTATGGTAACGTCTTTGGTGGTGGAAAAGGTCTTGCGATATTCGCCGAAGCAGGAAAAGTGAAAGGTAACACCAACGTCGCCATCAGTGGCGGTACCATGTACGGCAATGTCTATGGCGGTGGCGAGCTGGGCGATGTGGGTACCATCAATAAAGCTGATATAAGAAGTTATACATGGAAGGCAAACACTGGTAAGTGCGAGGTCATCATCGATGGTGCCACTGCAGACATCAAGGGACACGTGTTCGGAGCCGGCAAGGGTAAAGATGATACATTCTGGTGCGAAAAAGCCATGGTAAACAATACGAGTGTCAGCATAGCTGCCGGCAAAGTAGAGAAAGATGTCTATGGCGGCGGCGAGATAGGCCGTGTGGAATATGATACTCAGGTGAAGATCGGTGACGATGCTGGGGCAAACAAGCCCGAAATCAATGGCAGCGTGTTCGGTGCTGGCGCAGGTGTGAATACGCATGGCTACTCGGCACTGGTGCGTGGCAACACAACCGTCACCATTCAGGCCAAGACCGAGATTGGAAAGAGCGTTTATGGCGGTGGCCAGATTGCCTCAGTAGGTAAATATGGTCTCGACGCCAAGGAGATGCCTTCTATATTGAAAGGCGGTGGAGTTTGTGCCGTCATCGTCAAGGGTGAAGCAAAAGTCGGCGTAGATGGCGGCGGCGACGTCTTTGGTGCCGGACAAGGGATTGGTATTACTTCTGTGACTGGAGATCACAAACGTATGACGCTCATCAACGGTGTTAGTGACTGGGAGAATTATTCTTCTGATGATGCTTACAAGACGTTCCTCCAAACGTTGGGCTTGGCAACTGCCCCCACGGTGACCATCGAAGGTAGCGCCTTTGTGAACGGTTCCGTCTATGGTGGCGGTGAGGTAGGGATCACCAAAGGTACTGTGATTGTAAACATCAATGACGGTACGATTGAGAAGGATGTTTATGGCGGCGGTAAACTGGCTGACACTAACACAGGTAACTGGAGTCCAAACAAATATTTTATTGAGGTTACGGAATTGAAAGCAGATCAATCATATTTTAAGAAGGAAGATGTCTATACTGAAATCACTGACGAGGAAGCGGTAGCCGAAGATGGTATAACATATTACACAAAAGTTGGAGAAACGTATGAAGTGGCTACAGTAACTCCGGGAGAGACTCCTGTCAATGGAAAATATACAAAGTCTGAAAACTATACAGCCGTTACTTACGCGGAAGCGACAGCCAATCCTGGTACATATTATGAGACAAAGGCCGAATGGACAGATGAGGATCAGAAAACATCATTGTACAAGACTACCGTCAACCTCCTCGGTGGCCTCATCAAGGGCGATGCCTACGGCGGCGGCCTGGGGCAGAAGGTGGGTTTTAACGGTGCTTCGACTGGCATCCCTGCTATTGTGTGGGGTGATATTGAAGTAACGCTGAACGGTTCGAAATTCAATATCACCACGTACTCGGAAGATGGCTATACCGACATCGTCAAAAGCGGCCGTGTGTTTGGCTGTAACAACCTTAACGGTTATCCTAAGGGCGACGTGACGGTGACGGTTCGGAAGACTGTTGCCGGCAGTCATACGAGAACAGCTATTACTCGTGACGAAGACGAGAAGTTTGTTTCCGAAGCAAGTCCTCGCACATACGAAGTGGCTGCCGTTTACGGCGGCGGAAACCTGGCCGATGACGAAACAGACCTGGCTGGTAAGAAGACGAAGGTCATCATTGAGACTTGTAACGTCAGTATTCGCGAGGTCTATGGCGGTGGCAACGCTGCTGCCGTTCCTGAAACTGAAGTACTGGTGAAAGGTGCCTATGAGATTGAGACCGTGTTCGGCGGCGGTAACGGTAAGGATCCATACAAGAAGGGGACTGAGTGGATAGCTAACTCGGGTGCAGATGTCAACGGCGACACGAACACCCAGTTGACAGGCGGTT
Source organism: Prevotella sp. (assembly GCA_017545045.1). GTDB lineage: Bacteria > Bacteroidota > Bacteroidia > Bacteroidales > Bacteroidaceae > Prevotella. The sequence continues at coordinate 36,126 of JAFYDA010000001.1, forward strand.
TTATTCACGAGGCCTACGGCGGCAGTAACAAGAGAGGTAGAATTGCCGGTAAGGTAAAGATCAATACGGGTAGCGGCGGTACCTGTATGTTAGAATGTAGTAAGGTGGTGGCAGCCGGTAAGGATGCCGACCTCGACACCGACGCCATCCTGGTGATGGGCTGTGTGGACGGTGAGAAGATCGACCAGGTGATTGGCGGTGCTGACAATGCCAACGTGAACGGTAATGTGTGGCTGACCATCACCAGCGGTGAGTTCGGCAAGGTGTTCGGCGGCAACAACTTGGGCGGCGTCATCAAGGGAAGTATCAAGCTGAACATTGAGGAGACTGGCTGTACGCCTATCAAGATTGACGAGCTCTATCTCGGTGGCAACGAGGCAGCCTACTCTGTTTATGGATACTATAAGGAAGGCGACAAATGGAAGCCAAGAACATCCGATGCAGATGCCCACAAGCCAGTAGACAAGGATGATAGGGAAATTGAAATTGCTGACTTTACGCCATACGATGATCCCGTGCTGAACATCATTTCCTGCACGAAGATTGGTAAGGTGTTCGGCGGCGGTTTAGGTACAGGTGCTGCCATGTATGCCAACCCGACGGTGAACATTAACATGAGGCCCGGTGTCAAGGCCAGCGGCATCCCCACCGTTATGACGGCCATGGGACTTACACCATCAGATAATCCCAACTATTTGGGAATCATTGGTGATGTATATGGCGGCGGCAACAAGGCCGATGTCATTGGTAACCCCACGGTGAATATCGGTACGGAATCGAAGGTTATGGGACTTGACTTAGACGAAACAGGCGATCCTCAGTACGAGTCAGATGGAATTACACCGAAGATGACTGATAAGAACGTTGTTGGTGCCTACATCAACGGTAACGTCTATGGTGGTGGCAAGGGTTCTGCCGACACATTCACGTGTGAGAAAGCCATGGTGGGTAAAAATGGCGATGGTATAGACCATCCTGATGGTGGAACGACTGTCAACATCTATAAAGGCTTGGTGAAAGGCAATGTCTATGGCGGCGGTGAAGTAGGCCGCGTGGAAAAGAACACGCAGGTGAAGATAGGAAACGGAATAGGCTCTGCTGAAGGTCCAGCTGAACCCGTCATCATGGGTAGTGTGTTCGGCGGTGGCAAGGGTGAAAAGACTCATGGTTACTCAGCCTTAGTACGTGGCAATCCTACTGTCACCATTGAGGGCAATGCCAAGGTGTTGAAGAGCGTCTATGGTGGTGGCGAGATTGCCTCGGTGGCCAGATATGATGTCAGTGGCGGATCGCCTGTCGCATTGGCACAAATCAATGGCCATTATAGTGGCTATTGTACCGTCACCGTTCAAGGCTATGCTGAAATCGGACCAGATGGCATGAAGATGTACCATTCGGAGATAACAGACGGAACAGATAAACCCGATGACTTCGGCCACATCTTTGCTGCCGGCAAGGGAGTCCTGCCTACAGTTTATGATTATGCCAAGCCAGCCACAAACGTTCAAGCTAATTATCATACTGAACAATATGATATTGATGACCACATGCCCAAACGTATGGTGTTCTATGGAGATAAAAAGAGTGCATATTGGGAGTATGCTGACCCAGATTTTGAAGAACCAGAAGGTGCTACCCCAAGTGATTTAGCGAACCAAAATGTTTGGGAATATTTCACTACAGAGAAAGATTATTTTGATTTTATTGAAACGCTGGCTTTAGCCACCCAGACCAATTTGACCATCGGTGGACATGCTTTCGTCAAAGGCTCCGCCTATGGTGGCAGCGAGAACGGAACTGTGCAGTTCAACACGAATGTGACCATTCAGGATTATTGTCAGATTGGACAAGGTCAAGAGATTACCACTCGCTATGAAGAAAGCTTGTTTGATTTAACTACTCCTCCTTTGAAATCCGGTTCCAGTTCTGAATATTATAACTTGGAGTGCGCTAGCTGGAAGTATGGAAAAGTGGAAGGCAGCAAGACCATCTATGCTCCTTACGACCCAAATGCCAATGCAACGGAAGACTTGGACAAATATCCGAAGGTAGACAGCCAGTCGACTGCCATGTCTACCGAAGGCGGCAGGCGCGTTGCTACCGACGGACACACTTATTACGGCAACGTGTTCGGTGGTGGATCGGGTAGTGTACCTTATTTCGACACTCAGAAGGGTATAAGCAGGTACATTATGACAGCAGGACAGGTGAAGGGGGATGCGACGGTGACCATCACTGGCGGCCATATCCTAACCAACGTCTATGGCGGCTGCGAGGCTACTAATGTCTTGGGCAAGGCCACCGTCAAGATGACAGGCGGTACGCTGGGTGTACCACGTACGCCAGCCCAGATACAGGCTCACCCCGTCACCTGCTACCTCTTCGGAGCCGGCAAGGGCGACCAGCGTGTCTTCTTCAACAAGGACACCAACGTCCAGGATGCCGAGGTTGAGGTTGACGGCGGACGTATCTATGGCTCTGTCTATGGCGGCGGTGAGGACGGCCATGTGATGAGACATTCTATGGTTACCATCAAACAGTCATCTGGCAAGACAACCAAGATTGGTACCACTGGTACGACATACTTGGACGGCAACGTATTCGGCGGCGGTCGTGGCTTCGGTGGTGATGCATTGACCGCAGGAAATGTGGGCGGCTGTGTTGAGGTGAACATCGAAGGCGGCACTATGCTCGGCTCCGTCTACGGAGGCGGTCGACTGGCATCCGTGGGCTACGGTCTGTATCTGAGCACAGGTGATGAAGCCGCCAATTACGGCAAAATGCGTGCAGATAACGAATACGATGATCCAACTAATCCTATCACAACCCAGGACGCAAAAACTTTCTTTGAATCTCATCCCTTTACATCAGGAACCTTTACTTCCAAAGGTCGCGGCTATATCACTGTAAACATCAAGGATGGCACTATTGGCAACGATGTGGCTAATGCCCAGTATGGCGGCCATGTGTTTGGTGGCAGCATGGGACGTCTCACCAAGCTAGATGGCTCTACTAACGACCTCTGGAATTTGCTGGCTACTGCCAAGAAGACCACTGTCAACGTCACCGGCGGCACCATCAAGCGAAGCGTCTTCGGTGGTGGAGAGATGGGTACGGTGACCACCGATACCAAGGTCACCGTCTCGGGCGGCACCATCGGCACTGCTACCAAGGGCGGCGCTGAGTTCGGCAACGTCTATGGCGGCGGTAAGGGCTACTTCGACCGTACTAACCCCAATAAGTTAGATTATGTGCTTGCCGGTATCGTCAAGGGTAACACCGAGGTAAAGATTGAGAACGGAACCTCCGGCAGCACTACCACCACGCCTACCATATTACATAATATATATGGTGGCGGCGCGTATGGCTCGGTGGGAACTATCAAGCTCGACAACGCAACATACGTACCCGGACAAGCAACTGTTACTAACATGCCTACCACATGGACTAGGAAAACAGGAAGCACGGGCACTGATACTGGTACGACCACCGTTACCGTTACTGGCGGCACCATCGGTAGTGACGGTAAAGATAACGGTATGGTGTTTGGTTCGTCGCGAGGTGACGTAAGTGCGCCTACTCAGGTCCACGACCACATGGCATGGGTCTATAATACCCACGTCACAATAGGCACCTCTGGTCAGGACACAACAACCCCGTTGATCAAGGGTTCCGTATATGGTAGTGGTGAGAATGGACACGTATTCCAGAATACCATCGTTGATATTCACAGCGGTACCATCGGTATCAATAGTACTGATGAGGTAACTTATAAAGATGATCCTATCGATGAGGATAAAATAACGTATAACGGCAAACATTGCAACTATCCCTATCGTGGTAACGTCTATGGTGGCGGTTGTGGTACGGACAAGTATCACTCTACAGACACAGAGACCTATCTCGGTGATGGTGACACTTACAACGCTTTAGCCGGTATCGTGCTCGGCACTGCCACCGTAAATATCGACGGCGGTCTGGTTGTCCATAACGTCTATGGTGCTGGAGCCATGGGCTCGGTGGGTACAACGGAACCGTCGACAACGGAAGGTATTAGTACCCGAACCTTTACCAGCGACACAGGTAAAACGACCATCAATATTAGTGGCGGTACCGTGGGTGTTGATGGCACAAGCAACGGAAATGTCTTTGGTGCAGCCCGTGGTGATGTGATATCCACACAATCTAACGTTGCTTTGGTAAAAACAACAGATGTAAAAATCAGTGGATCTTCCACTCTTATCAAGGGTAACGTCTATGGCGGCGGCGAGGCTGGCGACGTGGGCACATATACTACTGTCGCAGCAGATGGCGGTGGCCATTATAAAGGCGATAATGTTTATCCTGAAGGTAGTGGCATTTGCAACGTCACCGTCGAGGGCGGTACGATTCACCGCAATGTGTTCGGAGCCGGAAAGGGTGTGGCGAACACATTCCAGTGTGCAAAAGCCATGGCAAGTTCTGCGAATGTCACCATCACTGGCGGCAAGGTGGGAACTCTTGATGCGGGTGGAAAACTCAAAGAGAACACTGGCAACGTCTATGGCGGCGGCGAGGTAGGCCGCGTGGAACATGATACTCAGGTGAAGATCGGTGACGATGCAGGGGCAAACAAGCCCGAAATCTATGGTAGTGTATTCGGTGCAGGTGCAGGCGTAGTGACCCATGGCTACTCGGCACTGGTGCGTGGCAACACAACCGTCACCATTCAGGCCAAGTCCGAAATTGGAAAGAGCGTTTATGGCGGTGGCCAGATTGCCTCAGTAGGTAAATACGGCCTTGACGCCAAGGAGATGCCTTCTATATTGAAAGGCGGTGGTGTTTGTGCCGTCACTATCAAGGATAACGTCAAAGTCGGCGTTAAAGGCGGCGGTGACGTCTTTGGTGCCGGTCAGGGTATTGACAAACCGTTTGTATCTGGAGAGTCCCAGCGTATGACGGTCATCAACGGTGTTAGTGATACGGAGTATTTTACTTCTCCTGAAAGTTACAAGACGTTCCTTGAAACATTGGGCTTGGCTACTGCCCCCACAGTGAACATCGAAGGTAGCGCCTTTGTGAACGGTTCCGTCTATGGCGGCGGCGAGGTAGGTATTACCAAGGGCGCTGTGGTGGTAAACATCAAGGGCGGTACGATAGAAAAGGATGTGTATGGCGGCGGTAAACTGGCCGACACGAACACCGGCAACCGCACTCACACGTATGCAGTGGCTACACCACCATACGCCACTTCTGAAACCCTTTATACTCGCACGGGGGCTGGTACGGATGAAAGTCCTTACAAGTACGAGGCTGTAGAAAACATAGTCGAAGGTACTACCTACTATAAGGCAGTAGAAGTATGGGCGGATAATAATAAGCAAACGGCGTTGCATACTACTTCTGTCAACCTCACCGGCGGTGTCATCAAGGGCGATGCCTACGGTGGCGGACTGGGCGATGCCGACCATCCGGCACTGGTCTACGGCGATGTGCAGGTAGAACTGAACGGAACAACGGTCGTAACGAATGATGTATCCACACCTACGCCTGTAACCGGCAAGGGTTGTCAGGTGAGCCGCGTGTTCGGCTGTAACAACGTGAACGGTTCGCCGAAGGGCAAGGTGAATGTGCATGTCTACGCCACGCAGCGTGAAGGTAAGAATACCGTTGGCGCGAGCGACAAAGTGGCTGCCAGCAAATACAGTGGCGGCGAAAACGACGGCGAGTGGAACCCTAACACCTTCGACGTGCAGGCCGTCTACGGCGGCGGCAACATGGCGGCCTACGAACCTGTGAACGCGCTACTCGACTATAGCGTGGACGCGAATAAGGATGCAGTAAATGCCGCTTACGCCCGTGTCATCATCGACGGTTGCGACCTGACCAGCATCGGTCAGGTGTATGGCGGCGGTAATGCGGCCTCAGCACCGGCCACCTACATCACCATCAACGGCGACTACGAAATTGGCGAGGTGTTCGGTGGTGGTAACGGTAAGGATCGTATTACAAAGAACGACGTAGAGATGGACAACCCCGGTGCCAACGTGGGCTTCCACGCTTATCCCGAAGGCACAACGTATGACGTTCGCAATGCCGCTCCTTACATCTACGGCTCCGGCGTGGCCCTGACCGAGATCTTCGGCGGTATCGTCCATGCTGTCTACGGCGGTTCGAACTCCAAGGGAAACATTAGGACGGAGTCCCACGTGATTCTCGATGACCAAGGCTGTCACTTCGACGTGGGCGAGGCCTACGGCGGCGGTAAGAGTGCCGACATGGATGGTGCGGCCAACCTTGAAATCAGGTGTATCAGTCAGATGGGAATCATCTACGGCGGTGCCGAAAATGCCGACGTGCTGGGCGACGTGACGCTGAACGTCACCAACGGACACTACGATCAGGTGTTCGGCGGCAACAACGAGGGCGGACGCATCGGCGGATCCATCACGGTGAACATCGAGGAAACGGGCTGTAACCCCATCATCATTGGCGAGCTCTATGGCGGCGGCAACAAGGCTGGCTACTCCAAGTGGGGCTACAAGAAAGTGAGCGGCAAGTGGCTGCCACGCGAGTCGAAGACCGATAATGATGGCGAGGAACAGTACACCACCGGCGTTGGGGAAAATGGTTACGATGACCCGCAGGTGAATGTGAAGTCGTTCACCAGCATCGGCAACATCTTTGGCGGTGGCTACGGTGAAAGTGCCAAGATGGTGGCCGACCCGCACATCTACATCGACGAGGTGAGCGGACTGTGGTATGACGATGACAAGTCGGTATTCACCGAATGGACCGGCGACATCGACGGCGACATAGTGACCATTCCCGCCCACACAAAGGGAACTGCCATCGGTGCCATTCAGAATGTCTTCGGCGGCGGCAATGCCGCTCCTGTCATCGGCACACCGCATGTATATATTGGTACGCAGGAGTACGTGAAGATTATTACTGGCATTGTTGTTGGAACAACCGACGTGAGAGGCTATTACACTCTTAACAATGGTTCATACACTGAAGTAAAAGGTGATAATGCTGTCCCAGCCGTGGCCAACACCACTTACTACAAAAAAGTCGTGGGCGTCGACATCCGCGGCAACGTCTATGGCGGCGGTAACAACGCTACTGTGACGGGCGACACGGACGTACAGATAGGACGGAAAATTGAATAAGACGATGAAGAACCTGCTGAACCGCCGGACCATCCGCAAATATGCGGACAGGGACGTAGAGAAAGATTTGCTGGACCGCCTGATGACGGAGGCTTCACGCACGCAGACCATGGGTAACCTGCAACTCTACAGCGTTGTCGTCACTCGCTCTGCGACGATGAAGCAGAAGCTGGCACCCGCCCATTTCAACCAGCCCATGGTAACAGAGGCGCCCGTGGTGCTCACCGTCTGTGCCGACTTCAACCGCACGAGTTTCTGGGCCCGCTGCCGCAAGGCCGAGCCGGGCTACGACAACTTCCTGTCGTTTATGAACGCGGCCACCGATGCCCTACTCTACACGCAGACGCTGTGCAACCTCATGGACGAGGAGGGGCTGGGCTACTGCTTTCTGGGCACCACCGTCTACCAGCCGCAGCTGATTATCGACGCGCTGAAGCTGCCGAAGCTCACGATGCCCGTGGCCACGCTGACGGTGGGGTGGCCCGCCGAAGAGCCTCCCCTCTCCGACCGCCTGCCCTTAGAGAGTTTCGTCCATCAGGAGGAATACCACGACTACATGGGCATGGACATCGACAAGTATTACTATGAGAAGGAACACCTGACAGAAAACCAGCACTTCGTCCGCATCAACCACAAGGAGACGCTGGCACAGGTGTTTACCGACATACGCTACACCCGCCAGGACAATGAGGCCATGTCGAAAGAATTGGTCATGGCGCTCATACGCCAAGGTTTTCTTCCCTACAACGTCATAAGAGCGGGAGGCCTCCACTGATTTCTGTAGCGCCTCCCCAGATTTCTGCGGAGCCTCCCTGTGATTCTGGGGAGGCTCCGCAGAAAACTGTAGAGCCTCCGCAGAAATCTGGGGAGGCTCTACAGTTTTTTCCAACAATTTACAGTCACTTCATCATTCCACCACAATGGGCTTGTACTTCGGCACAAGAGCCTTCATAATGAACCATCCGATGAGGTAGGCCACGGCGCAGTAGCAGAACACGATCATGTAGCCTGCGGGCTTGCCCGTCTCGCCAAAGAACGAGAACGCCTCACCCTGGGCTTCGGCATAGTCAAACAGCAGACCCGACAGCTTATTGATGGCAAAGCTGCACAAGCCGCCGAACATCGTACCGATACCGGTGATGGTAGCCACAGCCGACTTGGGGAACATATCGCCGATGGTGCTGTAGAGGTTGGCCGACCAAGCCTGATGGCCTGCACCTGCAAAGCCGATGATAATGGCGGGAATCCAAGGCGAAATGCCCGACAAGGGCTGTGCGAACATGGCGAAGATGGGGAAGAAGGCGAAGATGAGCATGGCACGCATGCGGCCGGCGTATGGGTTCATGCCCCGTCTCTCCACAAAGAGCTTGGGCAGGTAGCCTCCATAGATGGACACCACGGTGACGATGAGATAGAGCGTGAAGAGAAGCATCTTGCCCGTAAAGGTGGTGACAGGGAAACCCAGCGAATTGAAATAGTCGGGAGCCCAGAAGAGGAGGAACCACCACACGCCGTCGGTGAAGAACTTACCAACGATGAAGGCCCATGTCTGCTTATACTTGAAGCACTGCCACAACGACAGTTTCACGCCATCGTCCTTCTCTTCCTCGGCGGCCTTCTCCTTCACAGCGGTGTCGCTGTCAGAGTTAATATAGATCAGTTCAGAAGGATTGACAAACCGGCTCTTCGAGGGTGACGTATAGAGGAAGAGCCACATCCCGGCCCACACAAAGCCCAGGGCACCAATGATGATGAACGCCATCTCCCAGCCGTAGGCATCGGCCAGCGTGGGAATGGCGAGGGGTGCCATCAACGCACCGATGGAAGCACCGGCATTGAAGATCGACGTGGCCAGTGCACGGTCTTTCTTCGGGAAATACTCGGCAGTAACCTTGATGGCAGCAGGGAAGTTGCCCGACTCACCCATGGCAAGAATCATGCGGCAGGCAACGAACAGCCACACGCTGGCTGTAAGTCCGAAGAGGCCCACCTGGGCGGCTTTCTGCATGCCCTTCAGCACTTCCACGCTCTCCACGTCGTTAATCCAGCAGGTGGCAACGCCACATCCTGCGTGCAGACATGCACCGACACTCCACAACACGATAGCCCAGATGTAGCCCCGCTTGGTGCCCATCCAGTCGATGAAGCGACCGGCAAAGATTGAGATGACGGCATAGAAAAGTGAGAAAATGGCCGTGATGGTGCCATAGTCGTCGTTATCCCAGTGGAAGTCCACTGAGATATAGTTGGTATTCAACAGGGACAGAACCTGACGATCCAGATAGTTGATGGTGGTTGCCATGAACAGCAATCCACAGATGACCCAACGGAAGCTGGACATTTTCGATGTTTGTACGGGAGTCATATTTATGCAATTCTTAATCGGCAAAGCCGACAACTCTTAGTTCTTAATTCTTAACTCTTAATTCCGTCATCGGATGTCGATGACAGGAATATTATCCTTATCGTTGTAGTAGAGGTTCTCGCCAGCCATGCCCCAGATGAAGGTGTAGTAGTAGGTGCCGGCGGCGGCGTGCATCGACCACTCGGGGGACATGATGGCCTGCTCGTTGTGGAGCCATACGACGCGGCTCTCCTGCGGCTCACCCATGATGTGCGCGATGGTCTGACCCTCGGGCAGGTTGAAGTAGTAGTAAGCCTCAATACGGCGACCGTGGGTGTGGGGCGGCATGGTGTTCCATGCGGCACCGGGGTTGAGCTGCGTCAGTCCGAGTTGCAGCTGGCAGGGGCCTTCCTCTAATACGTCGTTCACGATAAGTTTGTAGACGGTGCGGTTGTTGCACTCTTCGAGCGAGCCGACGGGGCCCCAGACGGCGGCCTTCAGCGAGCCCTTGCGACCGTCGAGCGTAATCCACTGCGTCTTGTAGTGCTGGTGGGCGGTGGCGCTGTTGAGGTAGAACTTGGCGGGCTTGGCGGCATCCTTCGAACGGAAGAGCACCTCCTTGTTCACGTCCTTGTCCTTAGCGATGTGGCCGCGACCGATGTAGAGGGCCTCCTTGGGTGAGAGCGCATACTCCTTGCCGTCGACGATGACCACGCCGTCGCCCTCGCCGCAGTTCACTACGCCGAGTTCACGGTTGTAGAGGAAATACTTGTCCTTGATGCCGGGGTCTACGTCGAGGCCCAGGTCGCGGAAGTTCTCTAACTTCAGGTCCTTCGTCACAGGCATGGCACCGCCGAATATGAAGCGGTCGTAGTGCGAGTACGTCAAGTTAATCTTGTCGGCCTCCATCACTTTCTCCATGACGAAGCGCTCACGCAGGGTCTTCGTGTCATAGTGCTTCACGTCCTCCGGATGGCATGCCGTCTGGAAGTTCACGGTCTGCTGGGCGAAGGCGGAAACGAATGTCGTTGCCAGCAGCGCTGTTGTAATCAATGTTCTTTTTTTCATATACTTTGTTTTTAAAATCATTCGTTTCTTTAAATCTTCATTTCTTAAATCATCCTTTTACTTTGAATTCTTTTCCTCGCGGACGATGCGCATGCGGTTCCACACCACCATGCCGATGGTGATGAGTGTAAGCACACCCGCACCTACCCACTTCAGATAAGCCACACACTTGTAGATGACCCAGCCGAAGAGCGAGGAGGCGAAGTCGAGCGCGCCAGCCTGGAAGCCTTCGGGAATCTTGGCGGCAGGATCCTGCGTTTGGGCATACACCGTCTGGGCAGCCTGTGAGAAGGCAGGAGCCATGTCGGTAACGAACCACAGACCGATGCCGACGGCAACGATACCGACAATGAGCGTCTTCACCACATTTCCTTTCGTATAAGGCAGCACCATCACGAAAACGTAGAACATGCCGGCCAGCGATGCAAGTGGCAGGAACTCATTGCCAGGCAGTGCCACAGCCATGAGCAGTGCAAGCGGGATGAGTATCAGCGAGGCCACCAGTGTTGTAGGATGACCGATCACCAATGCAGGCGACATGCCGATATACACCTTCTTGCCTGCCCATTTCTTCTGAACCACTTCCTGCGTCTTCTCAGCAATCGGCTTCAGACCGTCGATGAAGAGTTTGGTGATACGGGGAATCAGCTCCATCACGGCACCCATCGTCACGCCGAGGAAGAGCACCTTCTTGATATCCAACTGAGCCACGGCACCTATCAGCGCACCCACGATGACACCCAACACGATGGGTTCACCCAGCACGCCGAATTTCTTCTTCAGTCCCTCGGCATCGATGTCGAGCTTCGAGAATCCCGGAATTCTGTCGAGCAACCAATTGATGCCGATAGCGAATGCCGTGAAGCTCTGACAGAAAGGCTGTGGGATGGAGATACCGTCCATATCGTCGTAGTAGCCCTGGAACTTGTCGGCTGTCAGGTCGGCCATCACCAACGTGATGATGTAGCACACGATGGCAGCGAAATAGCCCCATGCCAGACTCTGGTCCATCACGAAATAGGCCACGGCGCCGATGAAGGCGAAGTGCCAGTAGTTCCACAGGTCAATGTTCACCGTACGCGTACATTTCGTAATAAGCAACAGGAAGTTCACGCCCAGACAGATCGGAATGATCAGTGCGCCCACCGCGGTGTTATAGGCCACTGCCGCAGCGGCAGGCCATCCCATGTCGAACACGCCGAGCTGCAGGTCATACAGCCGGGAGATTTCAGACAGCGGGCTGCCGAAGTTGTTGGTCAGCAGGGCGGTGACGATGCCCAAGCCGACGAAACCCACGCCGACGTAGAGTCCACTCTTGAGCGACTTGCCGAACTTCATGCCGATGCACAGACCGATGATGGTGAAGAGGATGGGCATCATGACGGATGCACCCAGACTAATAATGTAACTAAAAACTTGCTCCATATAATCGTTAGAATGATTTGTTTTAGCGTAGAATACGGTGCAAAAGTAACATTTTTTTTTCTATTTCCTGCAAAAATTTGCATAAATTGTATAACTTTGTGGCCTGATATTCAACATTCATACAATTAAAATGATTAGAACGATATTTCTTGCTGTTGTAATGCTCTTACTGACTATCATCACGGGTGCTGCATCACCACGAAACAAGGGAATAGGATGCTGGCGTACCGCAAAGTCGCAGCAAACCGCCATGGCACGACTGGCATCGCCAAGCCAGAAGCCGCGCCACACCTGCTATCACGGCAGGAAACGGGGACTCGTCATTCTGGCAGAGTTCACCAATATGCAGTTCAAGAACGAACACACCCAACAGAAATACAACGACATACTGAACGCCGAAGGCTACACTACCGATGAAGGATTTCGTGGCAGCGTGGCCGACTATTTCCGCGACCAGTCGGGTGGACTGTTCGAGATGGTGTTCGACGTCGCAGGCCCCTATACAACCAAGAACGACTACAAATACTACGGTGAGAACGATGAAGACGGCTATGACCTGCACCCCGAAGAAATGATTATGGAGATGTGCCGGGCTGCCAACGCCGATGTCGATTTCGCCGACTATGACTGGGACGGTGACGGTGAAGTAGACGAGGTCTTCGTCATTTACGCCGGCAAAGGCGAGGCTGACAGCAACAACAAAAACACCATCTGGCCCCACATGTGGTCGCTGACGGAGATAGGCAAGAAACTTAAGCTCGATGGCATGGTCATCAACGTCTACGCCTGTTCCAGTGAACTGAAAGGCGACGGCACCATCGACGGCATCGGCAGCATCTGTCACGAGTTCTCTCACTGCCTGGGACTGCCCGACTTCTACGACACACTGCACGGCAAGGAGTTCGGTATGTCCGACTTCGACGTAATGGACGGGGGTTGCTACAGCGGTAACGGTTTTACGCCTGTGGGCTATACCGCCTACGAAAAAATGGTCTGCGGATGGCAAGAACCCATCGTGCTCGCCAACGAAGATGTGACCGTCGACAGCCTCAGGCCCATGAGCGAACAAGGCGACACCTATATTCTATACAACGACGCCCACCCCGACGAGTATTACCTCATAGAAAACCGCCAGAAGACAGGATGGGACGCCGACTACCCTTCTCGCGGACTGATGATTACCCATGTGGATTACGACGAGAGGCTGTGGATTGACAACGTGCCTAACAGTATCTATACCAAGGAGCAGGCCAAGGAAGAAGGCATCAGCGGCAGCAACGACCATCAGCGCATGACTATCTTCCATGCCGACGGCAACGACAGCAGATGGCTCATTAATAACGACCTCTACCCCTATATGACACACGACTCGCTGACAGCCACCTCGAAGCCAGCCGCCACGCTCTGGAACGAGAACTCAGAGGGAACGAAACTGATGCAGGGGGCCATTCTGCACATCAAGCAACGCAAGGACGGCACCGTTGCTTTCCAGTACCGCGCCAAGCAACCGATTGCCGACGCCATTGTAGCTGTTCGTGCGTCCCGCAGCGACAGAAAGGTGTACACGCTCGACGGCCGTGTCGCAGGGACTGCTGTGGAGTCGCTGCGACACGGCATCTACATCGTTGATGGAAAAAAAGTCGTTCGCTAATCTTGATAGTACACACGCTTTACGCGGTTCGAGACACCCGTCAGCACCTCGTAGGGAATGGTGTCGATGATGTTGCTCAGCACCGTAACGGGCAAGTGCTCACCGAAAATCTCCACCATGTCGCCCTCCTGACAATCAATGTCTGTCACGTCAATCATGGCTACGTCCATGCAGATATTCCCCACATACTCAGCTTTCTTTCCGCCAACCAGGCAATAACCGTGGCGGTTGCCCAACAGGCGGTCCAGCCCGTCGGCATAGCCTATGGGGATGGCTCCAATCACTGAGTCGCGCTCCAGCACGGTGCGACGGCTGTAGCCCACGGAGTCGCCGGCCTTGACGTGGCGCAGCTGCAGGATGGTGGTCTTCAGGGTGCTGACACAATGAAGTGAAGAGTGAATTAACTCTTCACTCAAAGGATTCACACCATACAATCCAAGGCCCAGCCGACACATGTCCATCTGGCGCTCAGGGAAATGCTCGATACCTGCCGAGTTGTCCATGTGGCGCAGTATCTTGTGGCTGAAAGCGGCCTGCAGGCGGCGGCTTCCCTCGTCGAAGAGTTGGAACTGACGAGCTGAGAAGTCGTCGAACTCATCGCTGTCGCTACCCACGAAATGCGAGAACACCGACCGCGGAATGACGGCCTGCTGATGACGCAGACGGTCAATGAGTTCGTCAATCTCAAATGAAGAGTGAAGAGTGAAGAGTGAAGAATTTGCTACCGCCGTACCTTCACCAGCCCCCTTGGGGACTCCGGAAGGAAATTCTTCACTCTTCACTCTTAACTCTTCATTAACATTAAAGCCCAAGCGATGCATGCCTGTATCCAGTTTGATGTGTACAGGCCAGCCCGTAATACCCTCCTTACGCGCCGCCTTGATGAGCGCATCGAGCAGGCGGAAGGAGTAGACCTCGGGTTCTAGGTCGTAGTCGAACATCGTCTTGAAGGCCGTCATCTCGGGGTTCATCACCATGATGTTCGCCGTGATGCCCGCCTTGCGCAGCGTCACGCCCTCGTCGGCCACGGCCACGGCGAGATAGTCCACGCGGTGCTCCTGCAGCGTCTTGGCAACTTCGACGGCACCGGCCCCGTAGGCATCGGCCTTCACCATGCACACCAGTTTGGTTTCAGGTTTCATGAACGAACGGTAGTAGTTCAGGTTGTCAACCACAGCATTGAGGTTTACCTCAAGGATAGTCTCATGCACTTTTTGTTCCAAGAGTTCCGTGATGTGTTCGAAGCCGAAGCGTCGCGAGCCTTTCAGCAGAATCACCTCGTCGTGCAGCTGGGCAAAGACCGGACTCGACAGGAATTCCTGAGTGGTAGCGAAGAAATACTTATCGCCAACCAGGAAGAGACCCGATTGCGCCAGCAGCTCTTCTCCGATGCCAATGAACTTGTCTACACCGCGCTTCACACACAATTCATTCACCTGGCGGTACAGTTCTGCGGGCTGTTCGCCGCTCTGATCAATGTCGCTCAGCACAAGCGTCTTTTTGCCACCACGGCGGCTCATGAAGTCGAGAGCGATGTCCAGCGAGTTGATATCAGAGTTGTACGAGTCGTTGATAAGCGTACAACCGTGCTGTCCCTGCTTCACCTCCAGTCGCATGGCGATGGGTTCCAGCATCGGCATGCGCTCGGCTATCTGTTCCGCCGTCAGTCCCAGTCTCAGGGCGACGACAGCACATACGATGCTATCCTCCACACTCGCCACGTCGGTGAATGGAATGGTGTATTCGCCCTCCTCGTCCTTATAGCGATAGCTGACTCGCGTCGATGCATCGCCTTCCGTGAGTTCCCTGACGTAGAAAGGTGCCTGTTCATCAGTTCTCGACCATCCTATTTTTTCGCCCGTATAGCGCATGCGGCGTATGCAGCGGCTCACGGTATTGTCGTCCATCGGGTATATCAGCGCCTGCGTGTCATGCATCAGTTCCAGCTTCTCCTGGCACTTCTCCTCCATCGAGCGGAAGTTCTCCTGATGGGCAGCAGCCAGACAGGTCAGCACACCGATGGTGGGCTGTATGATATCGTGCAGTGCCATCATCTCGCCAGGCTGGCTGATGCCTGCCTCGAAGATGCCTATCTCCGTCTGTTCGTTGAGCAGCCATACCGACAGCGGCACACCAATCTGCGAGTTGAACGAGCGCGGTGAGCGCACAATCTTCTGCGACGGCAGCAGCAGCTGGTAGAGCCATTCCTTCACCATCGTCTTACCGTTAGAGCCCGTGATGCCTACGATAGGGATGTCGAACTCGTCGCGATGACGCTCGGCCAGTCTCTGCAGAGCCGCCAGCGTCGACGGAACCTTCAAGTAGTTGGCATCCGCCTGCGGATGCTCGGGCACCTGCTCCACCACGAACGAGCGGACGCCGCGACGGTAAAGCTCGTCCACATAGCGATGACCGTCGTTACGCTTCGTATGCAGTGCAAAGAACAGGGTCTCTTCAGGGAAACACAGCGAGCGGCTGTCGGTCAGCAGCCACCGCACATTGGCATCATGGTCGCCATAGCGGCGCGCACCTATCAGTGTTGCAATTTTTTCAATAGTATATATCATAAGTTTCTATAGTGTTATTTCATTGTGCAGAATTACCACGGGGAGGATTATAGATGACGACATGTCCGTTGTCGGCAATGCCTTCTGCTGAGATATTGATGCGCCGGCACGTAGGACTGTTGAAGAATTCGATGGTAGCCTTGCCTTCGCTATCTGTTTCAACATCGGGGTTCCAGTAAAGTGTACGCCGGAAGTCACCGATGGGCGGCAGTTCCGTGTAGCCAGGCATTTCGTAGCTATCTACGCTAAACCCGTCAAAGTAGGTATTGCGGACGCCCTTTTCCTTTTCTGAGAACGTGCCGTCGCTATAGACGAACACCGTCACAGGATGAAGGCTTTCCAGGCGGGTACTTCGGATATAGCGCTTCCAGATGAGTTCATCTTCCGAAATGTAAACCGACTTGACGTCCTCCAAATCTTCGGGCATACGTTCTGGACTGAACTGTGCCAGCCAGTCTATGTCAATAGGTTTGAAGAAGGTTGGTGTCTGTGTGACGGCATAGAATACATTGTTCAACACCCAGACAATAGGCTGCCGCTTGTACGACAGTCCCGCCTGTGGAAGAATCTGTGGTCTGAACCCGGGATCATTGACCAACGCGCCGGTATAATGGTCTCCGATGCTGACGTCTTGAATGTTGCTGCATTGATCGTCATCACACCGGGGCATGTCAGTCCGCATATTGTAGACTTCCAGCACTTCGTCTCTGTGACTCGACTGCTGTGCAGCCGTTGAATAACTCATGTACATCAGGTGTTCCTCTTCCAGTTTTGTTTCTGCAGCATACCATCCGTAAGCATCCTCAAAGATATTCTTACCGTCACCACCGAAGAACTCGTTACGGTCTTTCAGCCATTGGAACAGATTGGGAGGAGTCAGTCCTTTGTCGCCGTATTCTTCCACCACTCTCTGGCAATCATAACGAAGGCTGGCCTTGCGGGCGCCAATGGTCTCGTCGTCCCATTCGCTGACCTGATAGCGTTTCTTGCCTTTCACGAATACTTCGCCGAGCAGATGGTTGCGCAGTTCCATGGGAAGTTCCTCGTCGAAATTGTCGGAAGCCTTCAGGATTTCCAGCGGTTGGTACACACTGTGCGAAGGTTGCTGTTCGCCGTATTCCAGTTGTCGTGGGGTCACGTCGGGCTGACGGTCAATGCTGATATAATAGTTTTCCGGTCGTTCATTCTTTGTGGTGCGCAACTGCATGCGCCACGGACCTACGCAGTCGGGAATGCCAAACAGGAAGTGTCCGAGACTATCGGTCCGGGCATCGCCCCTGAGCACATCTCCAGCCTGATTGAAGAGCGTGGCCTGCAACTTGACATTGTCAAAGGCCGGCGCATCCGTCCGTTTCTTGTTTCTCAGCTGCCCGAAGAGGAACAGCTGGTCTTCTATGGGCTGTTTCTTCTCAAGCCGTCGCTGTGTCATCATCTGACGGGCATTGTAGCGGTGCCATCCCTGCACCATCATCAAGAGGTCGGTGGCGCTGCGGTGTTCCGCATCGTCAGACTCCAGATAATAGTCGGCATTCTCAATATATCCGCGCAGTTCCGACGAGAGCAACAACCAGCTGTCGGCTCTCTGCAGGCGGCCGTTCACTTCGGTGTCATGGTCGTGGATAGCCACCGAGAAGCGACTGTTAGGACGGGTCTGGGCTACGATGGTGGCTTTCTGGCTCGGTCGCAGTTCCTTGGTCACGGCCGTGAACGTGATGCTATCGACACTCTCCGTAGGATAGATGAAGAACAGACGGTCGGAAAGAATGTTGCCTTCCTGGTCGAAAAGCAGCAGACGGTTGACGCCTTCGTCCAAGTCAGTGCGACGGAACGTTGTCTTGAAGTCATCGTTGACGGCAGTGACCACCGTGAACGCATTGATGTTTCCATTGTTCATCAGTGCCAGGCCGAGCTGCATTCCGTTCAGGTCGGCCGATGTGGCAACGGATACCGTAATCCTGTCGTCTTTCAAAGCATCGACAGCAAGGGTGGCGCCCGATGCGAGTGCTTCAGGCAGCTCAAAAGCCTGTTCACGTCCGTCTTTCATCGTCAGCACCACCTTTGCCGGTTCGTCGGAAGGCGTCACGCTGAACAGTCCACGACCGTTGCTGCCGCTTTGTATCGGGCCTATCACATGGTCGCCCACCTTCAGCTCGCCCGTGGTCTTGATGCCGCGTCCCTGCTGGTCCAGTATTTCGAAAGCGACCTTGCTCTCCCGCTGTTTTATCAGCTGGCCCCCCTCAGGATAGAATCTTACGTTCATCTTCTCTTTGGCTTGTTGCACGTCACTGCTTCCACGATAGTCGGGCAGCCGGTGACGATAGTCGGTCTTGTCGATGACGGCATGCGAATAGTCGCCTTCTTTCTGTGGTTCCTTGAAAATGGGAACAACGCGTGAGAAAACGCCCAGGTCATCCCAGTTGAGCATATACCGCGTGTAGGCTCTCACCTCATAGAATCCGCTCCCTATCAATCCGTTCAGTTCAAACGACCCTTCGGCTTCGCCGTTGGTGATCATCAGTTTCTTCGTGGTCACCACTTCGCCCGCCGGCGACACCAAGTCAACATACAGCACACGGCTCATGTTGGTGCTGGCATTGTTGTCGGCTCTCACCACGTAGGCTTTCATCCACATTGTTTCGCCCATGAAGTAGCCGCTGTTGTCAAGATGGACATACACTTTCTCCTGCGGGAACATGCGGTTGAAGCGTTCCATGTTGTCTATCCACTTGCTCAACTGCCGTGCGGCCGATGGCGTCTCTTCATCGATACTGCTCTCCTGCTCCGTGCGTTTCACCGTTTCGTGCTCATCCCAGAAACTGCGGACGAACGGCACTTTCTCTATCTGTTTCCTCAGGTCGTACACTCTGCCCAAGGGCTGGGCTTCCTTAATGGCGCCAGGCCCCACGTTATAGAGCGTCGACTGGAACGTATAGTTGGTTTCATCCGTCTGATACAGTATGTTGGTGGTTATCGACTGCACCTCGCAAAAGCCTCTGTCGCTGTTATAGTGGCAAGTGAACTGAAGCCGGATGGGAAGTGCATACGAATGAGGCGTACCGGCATTATGGGTGATTTTCAATTGCCTGACACTACCGACGGCCTTGCGCAGATGCATGCTTTCCACATCTACGAAGAGCGTACAGTCGACAACAGACCGGTAGAAGTTTCCTTTTGGCTTGAAGCGCAGCACATAGCAGTCACCCACCATCTCGAGACTTACGTTGTAGAATGACTTGTAGTTTGAACTCAGCGGCACGATGTCTTCCCATTCCGGCTCATTCCTGCTGTTCAGCAGCATGCCTATCTGCGAGAAGACGAGGAAGTCGGAGGCATAGGTCTGGTGGGCCTCATTGTTTGGCAAGGCGGAATAGCGGCCGGTGATGAGTTCCATGTTTCGGATAAGCATGGCCGACCGCGCATTGATGAATGCCTCGGTCAGATTGCTGGGCCGGTCGTTGACCAACGACAACTGACGATAGAAGAAGGTGGACTGTTCATTCTTGTTGTCCGACAACTGTTCGCGGGCCGTCTTGATGATGGTCTCAATGCGCTTGTCGGTCGACATGGCGGTGACGTCCTTGAGTACGTTTTCCTTAGGCTCCAGTTTCACGATTCGGCTTACCTTGTCTGCGGCAATCGTCTTGGGCTGATAGCCAACGTATGAAAAAGTCAGCTGATCGGTTGCAACCGCCTTAATCTTAAAAGCACCATACTCATTGCTGATGGTATGAGTGCCGCTACTCGATTTTACCGAAGCCATCGGCAGTGAATGGCCTGTTTTCTGGTCGGCGATGTGTCCTTCTATAACGATCGTCTGGGCCTGCAGCATAGCCGGTACGAAAACCGCGAGAATGGCCAACATTCGTAACATGTGATTTGTAAGTCGTTTCATAAGTCGTGTTTTGTGTTATTGAGCAAGGCATCGACCTTCGCACGGGTCTTTGCCATGAACTGTTGGTATTCTTCGGAGTCGGGATTGAAGGGACGGTGAGCCAGGGCGGCTTTCAGCGGTGCCCATTCCTGCAGGAACTGGCGGGCAGCGTCGGAAAAGTAATGCTCCACCAACCGTTCCCAGATATACTCCACAGCCTGCGATGAGGGGTGCAACATGTCGGATTCGTAGAAACGGTAGTCGCGCAACTCGTCCATCACAATCTCGTAGGCAGGGAAATATACGAGTTTAGAATTCAGAATTAAGGATTTAGAAGTGCCGGCTTCGCTGGGTAAGAACTGGGGATTAAGAATTCTATCGACAGCCAGCAGGAGGGTGGCTTTCGAGAGCTGCGACTCATGGTAGCCATATTTGCGATAGCGGATGGGGCTAACGGTGACAACGACATGGACGTCAGGCCGTCGGCTGCGAAGAATGTCCACGGCACGCTGAAGGTAGTCGGCACACTGGTCTACACTGAGTTCTTCTTCCTGAAACAGGGCGGCAGGCCGCTTCTGGCAGTTATCCACTATCTCGCCCGTTTCCTTCAGCCGATACACATGGTTCGTGCCCAGCGTGAGGAACGCAATACGCGGCTGGCCCTCGTATTTCTCTATCGTATGCAGCACGGAGGCAGGATTATACATTGTGCCGAAAGGATTGACCGTGGCGCGGAACTGTTCCTCCGCGAACCGCCGCCCAATGCTGTCGGCAAAGCACGAACCCACGAAGAGCATCTCTTCGCGAGGTTCTATCCGGAAGTCCGGCTTCGGTATATCAACAACGGTTCTGAACTGCATTACGCCGCAAAAATAGCAATAAAAATTGGAACGGCCAAACAATTAACCATGAAATGAAGAAAACTTACATGGCATCCGAAAAATCTGAAGCCTGTTTGAAAAAATCCCAGGGCTTGGGACAATTATCCCAGGGCCTGGGACAAAGTTCCCAAGCCCTGGGACAAATACGTGGAGTCTCCGTGGTAGTCCGAAGGCTTTGGACGAAAATTTAGCACATTGCTATTTACACCGTCTGCGGTTGCTGATTCCGCCTGGCAGCCAGTTCTTTCAGCTTGTCCTTGCCCTTGAAAGCAAAGACCCAGACGAGGAAGCCGGCGACGGCTAACAGGCTGATACCTATCAGCGGACGGTAGAAGAGCCATGCCAAGGCGATGATGATGAGCGACCAGACGATGCCGATGACGGTGCAGACGACACCCACGCCCCAGCCGATGATGTTAGCCACGAAGGGCACCACCTTGAGGATGGTCTCAATAAAGGCGAAGATGCCTTTCAGTCCGCCGATAACCATCAGGATGCCAACGATGCGGAAAATCCACATCATGGCGTGGTTGCTCTCGTGAGCACCCTCGTATATCTCGTCGGCATCACGCGTGCCCATCTGCAGCGTTGAGAAGGTCTTGCCGTTCTTGGCCTTGAAGTTGGTAAAGGTGTTGTCCTTCTGCTTGGCAATGATGGTCACCTTGGCGGGCATCACCTTGGTCCACGTGATACGCACGTCGCCGACGGCCGGACTGCTGGGACTGAAGCCGTAGTACACCTGATTGTCGCTGACATGTACCAGCTGCATGGAGTCGGTCTTGCCACCGTACTGACGGCGGACGACCTGCTGGCATTCCTTGTTCCATGCCACCAACGTCGCTGAGTCTATGTTCAGGGCCACGGGCACGTCGCCTCGGATACTCTGAATCTGACGCTCGTTCAGCACGAAGGCACCGAAGGTCACCTTCTCGGCCTGCCAGTTCTCGGACTCGGCGGTCGTCATCACGAAGTTCTTCTTCTGATAGGCGGGATCGTGGAACTCCGACGACTGCACGGGGCTGTTGGTCCATTCCTCACGATAGGTATAGGTCGTGGTGATTTCCTCCTTGCCTCCCAGTTTGTCCTTCGACTCCTTGTGAGCCTTCTCCACCACCTGATAGTATTCCACGCTACGTGCCAGCCTCACGGCCGTGGCCCCAACGCCGAACTTCGGGTCGACAAGCGAGTCCTGCGTATTGGCAAAGCCGGTGGCGTACACCAGACGGCCATCCATCTCCGGGTCAATGCGGTCGATGGTTTCCAATTCTACCGTCACGTCCTCTGCCTCATTCAGCATCTTGTCGGTCTTCACTACACGACCTTCGTTCCACCACAGCAGGGCCGTACCGGCAATGAACAGCATGAAGCCTGCCCCGATGCCACGGAAAGAACTGCCAACTCGTGAGCCATAGCCCACAGTCGTCTTCTCTTGATATGCCATAATTCTTTAGTTAAAGTTTAATAGGTTGATGATTGATGTTTATTCAGCTGCCTTGAAATAGTCTTCCAGTTCTTTTTCAGCAAGACCGTCCTCGTTATCCAGATTCTTAAGAATCTTTCCCTTCTCCAACAACAGGATGCGCGTAGAGATTTCCGAGACGAAATTCAGGTTGTGGCTCGAAATGATGACCGTGGTACCCAGCAGCATGTTCATTTCCTTAATCAGCCTTGCCACGGTAATCTGCGACGACGGGTCGAGGTAATTGAACGGTTCGTCGAGTATCAGCAACTTCGGGTTGACCAGCATGGCACCAATGATGCCTATCTTCTGGCGGTTGCCCTCCGAGAACTGACGCAGGTACTTCCGTGTCCCCAGCACCTCGTCGTGCATCAGCGGCAGGAACTGTTCCAGCCTGTTGACGAAATCGCGTTCATCTATATTGTAGACGCGGGCTATGAACCCGAAATACTCCTCGGGCGTATAGAAGTCTATCAGGAAGCGACCGTCGATGAACGATCCCGTGACCTGCTTCCACGACGTGTCCTCGCTGACGCATTTTCCGCCCATCTCAATGCTCCCTTCCGTTGCCTCTATTAGGTCGAGCATCAGTCGCATCAGTGTCGTCTTGCCGGCACCATTGTTTCCTACGAGTCCTACCAGTTCACCAGAGTCAATGGTCAGCTCGGGAATATCGAGCACGGTGTTCTTGCCGTACTTCTTAATCAGATTCTGTATCTTAATCTCCATAATATCTTAATTTCTATATCTTTCAAAACATTCATAGCGGCGGCGTATGTAGGTACGCACAATCCACGCTATGACCACCCGATAGAGGGCAAAGCCCAGGATGCCCAGCCCGCCAAGCACCAGTGAAGCCACAAGGGGCTGCAGCATCCATGCGCAGAGGCAGAAGACGGCCATCGGGACGAGTATAATCATGCCATAGAGGTTGATGGCCATGGAGGCTCCCTGATAGTTGAAGAAGGCCGACTGGAACAGGTCGATACGCGACGAGATGAGTGCCGTCGGCATCAGGGAGAGGTTACACAGGCCCGCCACGAACAGCCAGGTGGCCACGAGTAGCCACGGTGAGATGCCGGCTAACCAAACGACAGGAACGACCAGCAGCAGGGCCACAGCATTGAGCAGGGCGCAGAACCAGAACTTGTTGCGCAGTATCTGGCCGATATCAACGGGTTTTGTCCACAGGCCGTCGAAGAAGTTTCCTTCAACGCCAAAGACCCACTGTCCCAACATCATCGACGGTGAGAAGACCACGAACATCAGCCATATATAGAAGACGAATGTCAACTCATTCAGCGTATTCAGATAGACATTCAGCACAAAGACAAACGGAATGATGAGCACAGCCGAGCGCAACCGCTTGGAACGGAACACGCTGGTATACTCCAAGGCAAAGAGTGACGAGGCTCTCAACAGCGGCGCACGGGATGCCCGCGCCTGCGATTCGTCATAACGGCGCAGCTCACTGAGATAACTGTAGAACATGGCAACGGCACCCGCACAGAGCGCCAGGAAGCCGGCGACATGGAGCCCCCACGGCATCACGCTGACCAACAAGGCATATATGGTAGCCATGACGCTCCACATGAAGACAGCCACCGGCACAGGCCACTTGGCATGCCACCCCTTTGCGCGACGGAAGGCCGTAATGGCCACGCCGTTGACCATTGATACGGCGAAGAACAGCAGGAAAGCAGGCAACATGGCCGCCCACGGCAGGAAAAGCAGACAGAACGGCAGCAGGCAGAGCGGTATTGCCCAGTTCCAGAAGTTGAACAAGTTCGTCACCAGCAGGAACCGGTTCCAGTCACGCTCTGGTATTGGCCGGCTCTTCAGGTAATGATCCATCACCGTCACATCGTGCTTGGTAACCAGTTTGTTGATAAAATCCGGAATGATGAAGATGACAGCTATCATCGTAGCCACCATCTCAAACGTTGTGGCGGGGGTGTTGGCATCCGTATTTTCTTTCGCTCCGACAGTTGCAATAATGCTAATAGCCAGGAAAAGGCCAAAGAAATAAACCTCGCCAAAGAAGCGCATCCACTTAAAATCGCGCCGTTTCTGTGTCCACCACAGTTTTAATAACAATTTCAGCATATTGGGTGCAAAGTTACGAAATAATTGTGAATTGATGATTGAGAAATGTAATTTTTTTTGTATTTTTGCAACCTAAACGAAAAAACAGGCTACAAACAATGAAACAACGACTTCTGACAGTAACGCTTTTCTTACTGCATCTTTCGTTCCTTACGACCATGGCTCAGGGATTCGACAATCTGCCCGACCCGATAGAGGACGTCAACAAAGTAGTGGACAACACCCCCGACTCCATAGCCAAGGCGCTGATGTCGCGACCTGCCCCTGGCAGCACCCGCAAAGGGCAGCAACCCGTACTCTTCCTCATTGGCAACTCGACCATGCGTAACGGTACGCTGGGCAACGGAAACAACGGACAGTGGGGCTGGGGCTATTTCTTCCCTCAATATTTTAATGCACAGAAGATAGCTGTAGAGAACCAGGCACTGGGCGGCATGTCTACCCGTACATTCTATACAGATCTGTGGCCTGCCATCCGCACGGCACTGAAGCCGGGAGACTGGGTCATCATAAGCATCGGACACAACGACAACGGCGAGTTCTTTGACCAAAGACGGGCGCGTGCCGTGATTCCAGGCGTCGACCCTGACACGTGCCATGTGGGCTTCAACCAGCGCACGCAGAAGCAGGACACCGTCTATAGCTATGGCAACTATCTGCGAAAGTATATCCATGAGATTCGCGCTAAGGGAGCCTACCCTATCTTGATGTCGCTGACGCCACGCGATGCCTTTGACGACAACGGCAAGGTGGTTCGCAAGCCACAGACGGAGTGGATGGCCTATGTGGCTGCTACCGAGGGCGTGCCCTTCGTAGACCTCAACGAGATTTCCGGTGCCAAACTCGACAGCTATAGCCGCTGGAAGCAGCAGTACCATTTTCTGGGCGACAAGATTCACACCTCAAAGTTCGGTGCAGAGATGAATGCACGGAGTGCTGCTGAGGGATTGTGGAAAAACAACCATCCACAGCTGAAGCCACTCCAAGCGATGATGCAAAACGTTGAAGGGGAAAACTACAACGACAGACGCGAGAAAGGGAGACCCGTAGTTTTCTTTACCGGCGACTCGACCGTAAAGAATGCAGACAAGGAGGACGACGGCATGTGGGGATGGGCCTCACAGGCTGCAACGGTTTTCGACGAGCATAAAATCACGTTGGTGAACGCCGCCCGTGCCGGACGCTCTACGCGCACCTTTATCCGTGAGGGATTGTGGGAGAAAGTCTACAACTCCCTACAGCCTGGCGATTTTGTGACCATCCAGTTCGGCCATAACGACATCTGCCCCATTACGGATGCAAAGGCGCGTGGTGTGATTGCAGAAACTAAGGACACCCTTCATACCTACAAGCTCGATGACGGCACCTACGAGGTGGTCTACAGCTTTGGCTGGTATCTGAAGAAGATGATTGAAGACTGCCGCGAAAAAGGCGCCACCCCCATCCTCGTTTCACTGACCCCTCGCAACGAGTGGCCCGACGGCCGGATAGAGCGTCGCGATGACTCATACGGCAAATGGTATCGCGAGGTGGTAAGGGAAACGGGCGTAGAGTTCATTGATATGCACAACATCAGTGCCGATTTTCTCGACAAGAAGTTCGCAGTCGGCAGTTTACCCGCCGACAAAGAAAAAGCCAAGGCCAAGATTGCCGCTATCAAGGAAAAAGCCGGTATTTATTTCAAGAAAGACCATACCCATGCTTCGAAGCTGGGCGCACAGATGAATGCCACGTCATTTGCCAAGGGATTACGGCAGAACAAATCGCAACTGGCAGACTATCTCCTTCGACATTAAAACTACAGCGCGTGCGATGTTGCAATTAGGCGACATCGCTCTTTTTTCATCGTTTGTCCTGGAAAAAAGCCTGCATCAGCTGCCGACAGTCCTCGGCAAGCACGCCGCCGGTGACACCCGTCTTGGGATGCAGGGCACGGGGTGCGTATTCATGGTAGCCACGTTTCGGGTCATCACAGCCATAGACGATGCGCGACACCTGTGCCCATCCCAGGGCACCGGCACACATGGGGCATGGCTCCACGGTGACGTAGAGTGTGCAGTCCGTCAGGTATTTGCCACCCAGAGTGTTGGCAGCGGCGGTAATGGCCTGCATCTCCGCATGGGCAGTGACATCGCAAAGAGTCTCTGTCAAGTTATGGGCACGCGCCACCACCCGCTCTTTGCTCACCACGACACAGCCGATGGGTATCTCCCCTTTGTCGGAAGCCCGACGCGCCTCGTCTAACGCCATCCGCATGTACTTTATATCCTTCTCTGCCTGGTTCATGCTGCAAAATTACGAATAAATTGAGAGCAAAACAAAGAATCTTTCAGGTTTTTTCCGCAAAAGAACACGTAATTGATAATTATTTCGTAATTTTGCCGCAAAATTAAAAACTTGCAAGTTATTATGATTACTACATTGAAGAGGTTACTGCCCGATGTTGTGGCAGTCGTATTGTTTGCCGTGTTGGCCCTGGCCTATTTCTACCCGGCCGATTTCGAGGGTCGCATCCTCTACCGTCACGATGCATCGGCAGGTGTGGGTGCCGGACAGGAGCAGCATGAGTATTACCAGCGAACAGGTGAGCGTACACGATGGACCAACTCGCTGTTCGGCGGCATGCCCACCTATCAGCTGTCGCCTTCCTATAAGAGTGCAGACACACTGTCGACAGCCATCAACGCCTATCACCTGTGGCTGCCCGAGAATGTGTGGTACGTGTTTGCCTATCTGCTGGGTTTCTATCTGCTGCTGCGAGCCTTCGACTTCCGCTGGTATTTGGCAGCACTTGGCTCGGTGATGTGGGCGTTCTCGACGTATTTCCTGATTATCATTGCTGCCGGCCACATCTGGAAGGTGTGGGCGCTGGCCTATCTGCCGCCGTTGATTGCAGGCATAACGCTGGCCTATCGCGGGAAATACCTGTGGGGACTTATCGTGACAGCCATCTTCTCGGCTTTCGAGGTCTACGCCAACCACGTACAGATGTCCTATTACTATCTGTTCATCATCTTCTTCATGGTGCTGGCCTGGCTGGTTGACGCCGTGCGCAAGCAACGGCTGGTACACTTCTTCAAGGCAACGGCCGTCTGTATCGCGGGTGGACTGGTAGGCCTGCTCATCAACTTGTCGAACATCTACCATACCTGGCAGTACGGTCAGGAGTCCATGCGCGGCAAGAGCGAGCTGGTGAAGGCCGACACGGGCAACCAGACGAACAGTGGACTGGAGCGCGACTACATCACGCAATGGTCGTATGGCATCGGCGAGACGTGGACGCTCTTAGTGCCTAACGCCAAGGGCGGTTCTCACAACATCAGGCTGGGCAGCGACGCCTCGGCCATGAAGAAGAGCGACCCGCAATTGTCTGAATACGTAGGCCAGTGGTTTCAGTACTGGGGCGACCAGCCTTTCACGGCAGGTCCCGTCTATGTGGGTGCCTTTGTGCTGATGCTGTTCATTCTGGGTCTGTTTATCGTAAAGGGACCCATGAAATGGGCTCTGCTGGCGGTAACGGTTCTGTCGATACTGCTTTCATGGGGTAAGAACTTCATGGGCTTCACCAAT
The DNA here is from genome assembly GCA_017545045.1 of Prevotella sp. Taxonomy (GTDB): domain Bacteria; phylum Bacteroidota; class Bacteroidia; order Bacteroidales; family Bacteroidaceae; genus Prevotella. Next base: position 64,219 of record JAFYDA010000001.1, read on the forward strand.
GTTTTCATCGACTACATGCCGATGTACTCCAAATTCCGCACCGTATCATCCATTCTGGTCATCGCAGAGTTTACCATTCCGTTGCTGGCCATGCTGGCACTCAAGAAGATTGTCGACGAACCGGAAGTTCTGACGAAGAAAGTGAAGTTTGTCTACGCTTCCTTCGCACTGACGGGCGGTTTCTGTCTGCTTTTTGCGCTGATGCCTACGGTGTTCTTCGACTTCACGTCGACGGCTGATATTGAACAGCTGTCGCAATATATCCCGAAGGAATATCTTGCCCCGATGACGGAGAGCATTTCACGGGTGCGCCAAAGCATCTTTACGGCAGACTGCTGGCGCTCGCTGATCATCATTGTCATCGGTACGCTCTGCCTGCTGCTTTTCAAGGCCAAGAAGTTGCGTGCACAATACATGGTGGGAGCTCTGGCCATATTATGCCTGACAGATCTCTGGCTTGTCAACAAGCGCTACTTGAACGATGAAATGTTCGTCGACAAGATGGAGCGCGACCAGTCGCAGCCACAGACGGAGACCGACAAGATTATCTTGGCCGACAAGACGCTGGACTACCGTGTGCTGAACCTGGCATCAAACACGTTCAACGAAAACGAGACAAGCTACTATCACAAGTCTATTGGCGGTTATCATGCTGCGAAGCTACGCCGCTACCAGGAATTGATAGAGGCCTATATTTCGCCAGAAATGCAGAAAGTGTTTACCGCCGTGGCCAGTGCGGCCGGTGACATGACGCAGGTGAACGGCGACTCCATCTACCCTGTGCTCAACATGCTCAATACGAGATACTTCATTATGCCTTTACAGGGAGGCAAGACCGTTCCTATTGAAAATCCGTACGCTTACGGCAATGCCTGGTTCGTTGACAATGTGAAGTTTGTTGACAACGCCAATCAGGAGCTGGATGCCATCGGCACATTGAACCTCCGTCACGAGGCGGTGGCCGATGCGAAATACCGCGACCTACTGAAGCCTGTAGCCGAGGCCGACACGGATTCTGCCTGTCTGGTGACCATCACCGCTTACGAGCCTAACCGTCTTTCCTACGACGTCACGTCGGCCAAGGGCGGAGTTGTGGTCTTCTCAGAGATTTTCTATCCAGGATGGACTGCCACTGTCGACGGCACGCCTGTTGAGTTAGGACGCGTCGACTACGTGCTGCGCGCACTGACCGTCAGCCCCGGAAAGCACAAAGTTGAGTTGTCGTTCTTCCCGAAGTCGCTCGACATCACGGAGTCTGTAGCTTACGCCTCGTTAGGCCTGCTGCTACTCTTCATTGTGCTGGCATTGTTCTTGACTTATCGTAAGAGCAGGGCCTGACGATCTCTGCCTGCCTTATATTTATGAAGACATTACTATCGTTGCCGCCCAATCTCGTGGACTGTTTCCACGACATTACCGGCCTTGACCAGCAACAGTTCTTCTGTACGTGTGACCCCGTCGGCCACCGCTTAGGTAGCGGCGGCGGCACGGCTTGGCTGTTGCAACAGGCCTTTTTAAGTGAAAAGGGAATAGAGAATAGTAAGGATTTTGCTTCTGCTATACCCACCTCATCCTTTGAAGACTGGTTATCACATGAGAAACGCATACTGGTGCATGCCGGCGGACAGAGCCGCCGACTGCCCTCTTATGCCGTTTCCGGAAAGATACTGATGCCCATCCCCGTGTTCCGCTGGGAGCGCGGCCAACGGCTCGACCAGACTCTGCTCGACCTTCAACTGCCACTCTACCGCAAGCTCATGTCGATGGCGCCCGACAACATCCACACGATGGTGGTCAGCGGTGATGTTTACATCCGCGCTACACAGCCCCTGCAGCCAGTACCCGATGCCGACGTGGTGTGCTACGGTCTGTGGCTACCGGCTTCAACGGCAAAGAACCACGGTGTGTTCGTTAGCAGCCGCCAGACGCCAACCGTGCTCAAGCAGATGTTACAGAAACCATCGGTGCAGACGCTGAACAAACTGCAGAAAGACCACTACTACCTGACAGACATCGGCGTGTGGATGCTCAGTGACCGTGCGGTGAATTTACTGATGGAGCGGTGCAAGGAAAAAGCATACGACCTGTATGGCGAGTTCGGCTGCACGTTGGGCACCGACCCCTTGATGGACGACCCCGAGCTGCGCCAGCTGAAGGTGGCCATCCTGCCGCTGCCCGGTGGCGAGTTCTATCATTTCGGCACGTCGAGAGAAATGATTTCTTCGACCCTTGCCGTGCAGCATCTGGTAAACGACCAGCGCGAGATCATGCATCTGGACAGCAAGCCCCATCCCAGCATTTTTGTGCAGAATGCAGTCTGCGAGGTGACGTTCACCGAGGAGAACACCAATATATGGATTGAGAATGCACACGTAGGGAAGGGCTGGCACTTGACCCACGACAATATCATTACCGGCGCGCCTCACAACGACTGGAACATCAGTCTGGAACCGGGTGAATGTATAGACGTCACCCCCGTTGGCGAAAGCGTCTACGAAGTGAGACGCTATCACATCACCGATGCCGTTGACAGCAATGCGCTGGCCGAGCGTGCAAACCTCAAGCGGCTCTTTGACCAACGACGCGCTTTCCGCCGTGAGAACTGGCCGGCACTGGCCGCCAACTGGCAGCACTCCGTGTTCTACCAGCTCGACCTGGCCGATGCAGCCCGGCAATTCGAGACCGAGCACATTCCCCTGCCGCCGCCGTTGCCTGCTGAAGCCCCGCTGCTGACACGCATCCACGACGCCATGTTCCGTGGCGACAAAGAGACAGCCTTCGGACTACTGCGCGAAGGACTTTTAACGGGAAACGAGCCGTCATTGTCTACGCATCGCTTCTCACTTCCTCATGACCAGATTGTCTGGGGACGTTCGCCCGTGCGCATCGACATTGCCGGCGGCTGGACGGACACGCCGCCTTTCTGTCTGATGGAAGGGGGCAACGTCATCAACCTGGCTATCGAGCTCAACGGCCAGCCGCCCATACAGTGCTATGTCAAGCCCTGTCGTGAGCCGAAGATGATCCTGCGCAGCATCGACCTCGGCGCCTCCGAATGTATAGAGACATTTGAACAACTGGCATCCTACAACAAGGTGGGCTCGCCGTTCTCCATCCCCAAGGCAGCACTCACGCTCGCCGGCTTCGGCAACCCTGCCTACGCCAAAACGCTGAAGGAACAACTGGAGACTTTCGGCTGCGGCATAGAGCTGACGCTACTCTCGGCCATTCCCGCCGGCAGCGGACTCGGCACGTCAAGCATCCTGGCCGCTACGGTGCTGGGAGCCTTGAACGACTTTTGCGCACTGGGCTGGGACAAGAACGAGATAGGCCACCGCACACTGATACTCGAACAGCTGCTGACCACCGGCGGCGGCTGGCAGGACCAGTTCGGCGGAGTGCTCGGCGGCATCAAGCTGTTGCAGACAGATCGCGGCTTCGCACAGAACCCGCTGGTACGATGGCTTCCTGACGGCCTCTACACGCAGCCCGAATATGCGCAATGCCACCTCTTATATTATACGGGCATCACACGCACGGCAAAGACCATCCTGGCAGAGATTGTGCGGCGCATGTTCCTCAATGAGCACAACCAACTGCAACTGCTACGCGACATGAAACAGCATACGCTCGACATGTACGAAGCCATACAGCGACAGGATTTTGGGCAAATGGGACTGCTCGTACGGAAAACCTGGCAGCAGAACCAGCTACTCGACAGCGGCACCAATCCTCCCGAGGTGGCAGCCATTACCGACTTGATAGACGACCTCTGCCTGGGCTACAAACTGCCGGGTGCCGGTGGCGGCGGCTATCTCTATATGGTAGCCAAGGACCCAGAGGCTGCCGCACGCATCAAAGCCATCCTCAGCGAGAACCGGCGTAACGCCAATGCCCGTTTCGTAGACATGACACTCTCAAAGAAAGGCTTGCAGATTAGCAGGAGTTAATACAGCGGTCCCCTGTTGAGGATTCTGCAGAGGCACGAAATGACAATTAAACCATCAACAATAATGATTAAGAACAAATTCCTGATTCTCGCCTTCCTGTGCGTCATCGCGCAGGGGGCAGTGCTGACGTCGTGCAGTAAGGACAACGACGAAAAGACGGTGACACCAGTAGCGAAAGAGTATTTCACCCTGTGGAACCAGTGCGAAGCGCTGACGACGCTGAAAACTTACGTGGAGGACGTGACGAACCCGCAGTCCACGAACTACATCGTTGCTGAGGACCGCATCGCCACCTTCGACATGGACGGCACCTTCGTCGGCGAACTCTACCCGACGTACTTTGAATACAACCTCATAGAGTACCGCGTTCTGGACGACCCGTCGTACCGCGACATCGCCCCCGACGACGTGCGCGAGACGGCACAGAACATCCGCGACTTCGTGCGTAGCGGCAAGGCGCTGCCCGACCATTTCGACATGATTCACGCCCGCGCCGCCGCCAAGGCATACGCCGGCATGACACTCGCCGAGTTCGATGCCTACGTGAAGGCCTACGCCGCCACGCCCGCCAACGGTTTTACGAATATGACCTACGGTCAGAGCTTCTACAAGCCCATGCTGGAGGTGTTCGACTACCTGAAGGACAATGGCTTCGCCTGCTATGTCGTCTCTGGCTCCGACCGCTTCGTCTGCCGCGCACTGGTAGAGAGCATCGGCATCGAACCTAACCGCGTCATTGGCATGGACGTGGTGCTCAATTCGAGCAAGCAGGGCGACAATGTCGGTGTTGACTACACGATGGGGAAAGATGAGTATCTGGTGCGTACTGACAGCCTGATTCTCAAGAACCTGAAGACCAACAAGGTGCGCCAGATCACGCAGGAGATCGGCAAGGTGCCCGTGCTCTCCTTCGGCAACAGCAGCGGCGACTGCGCCATGCACAACTACTGCCTGAGCAACAAGCAGCACCGCACCGCTACGTTCATGCTCGTGGCCGACGACGATGTCCGCGACCATGCCGACCTGGCCGAGGGTGCCAAGCGCGAGGCGAAATGGCGCGAAGCCGGCTACACCGTCATCTCGATGAAGAACGACTTCAAGACCATCTACGGCTACGGCGTGGAAAAGACCGCGTTCACGTTTGAATAGTCCTATGGTTCGCCGTAGGTAATCTTCTGGATCACCTGACCAGGTTCGGCCATGATGATGGTGAGCGTGTGATGCTTCTTGCGGGTAGGATTGTTGAAGACGACGGTTTCGTCGCGACGGTTCTCCAACACCTGGAGTTTCCACGGATGGCTCCACTCCTCGCAGTCATGCACGCAGACAGTGGTGGCGCCGCCGTCGAAGCGCATGCCGAAGCGGTTGACCAGCTTGCCGCTGCATGGCCAGAAGGGAACGACCGCGATGGTGACGGCAATCTGTGAAGCGTCGCTCTCGATGGGAATGTCGATGCGCGGCAAGGCTGGGTCGTCGGGGTCGAAGTCTCCACCAAGCTTATTGGCAGCCGAGTTCTCGGCATCGGCGGGATGGCCTAGCTGAAGGCCAATCCAGTCGGTGCCGATACCTTTGATGAGGCGGAAGGGTTCTTTCACCTGCAGCGTGCTGAGGTCCACCTTGTGGCTGAAGTCCTTGTGGCGCTGGTCATCGGGCAGTCGGTATTCGTCGGTGGGGCTGTTGCTGAGTTTGGGCATCTGGTGGTATTTGGCCGTGTAGCCGGGCGGAATCGTGCTGATCATCTGGTTCCATTTGCCGTCGAGCTGTTCGTTGTATCTTTTTCGAAGTTGTTCAATCTTGTCGTTGGCATTAAAGACCATCGCGGCGTAGATGAGGCCGCCGGTCTCGTGGTTGCGCTGGGCATAGAGGAACTTTCGGTTCATCTGACAGGCGGAGTGAACGGCATAGCCCAGCATCTCGAAGAGGGCCGGGCGCTGCTCAGGTGCAAGGTTGCGCTCTATCATGTCGTAGGCTTCGCAGATGGTCTCGTAGTCTAAGAGCCGTTTCTGCGCCGAGCCGTCCTCGAAGCTGAAATCGGTGTCGTGCAGGGCGTCGAGCCTGTCGCCGCTCCACTCAAATTCATAGCCCATGAACTCAGGCTTGCGGTCCCAGGCCAGACGGTAGTAATGGTCGAGGATGAACTGGAAGAGTGAAGAGTGAAGAATCTGCTGCCTCCTCACTTGGAGCGAAGGTGCGTGCGAGCCACTCGGCCTGATAGCTGTTGGCATTGTCGTAGCTGAAGGCGTCGAAGTCCCAGGCCATGTCCATGAACATCTGCGTCTCTACCTCGCCGGGCTTGATGTCGCCCACGTTGAGGAGCCAGTAACGGTTGGCACCGGCGTCGTAGGCCTTCTTCAGCTCGTAGTACATCAGCATCGGGGCGGTGGTGGCGATCCACAGGTTGTCGTGGGGTGTGCCTAAATAGGAAATGTGATAATACACGCCGCTGCCACCCTTGCGCTTCTGATCCTGCGAATTGCTGACGCGCTTCATGTAACCGTAGTTGTCGTCGGGCCACACGATGGTGATGTCGTCGGGCACGCGCAGACCGGCATCATAGGTGTCGAGCGTCTCCTTATAGGGCACGAAGATCTGCGGCAGCTTCTCGGCCTTGGTCTTCTTGTATTTCGTGAGGATGCCGCGCTGCTTTTCAAACACTTTTTCCAATGTGCGGGCACGATCTTTGGGGTCGGTGCTGCCCTTCATGGCCTCGTCGTGCAGACCGCGCATGCCCATCGTGTAGATATTGTCGTACTGGGCGGTCTCGCGGATGCGGTCGTCCAGCTTCTTCAGGATAGTCTGGCTGTTGGTCTCGTAGTTCCATTCTCCGTCGCGGGCTTTGTCCCATTCCGAGGGTGCTGCATTGTTGAAGAGCAGGGGCTCGCAGTGACTCGTCGTGATCATGATGCCCCACTTGTCGGCCATTTTCTGACTCTCGGGATGACTGTAGAAGGCGCCCGTGCAGGTGTGCATGGCGGGTGCGACCATGTTGCCCTTCAGTCGGAGGATGAGTTCAAACACTTTGTCGTAGGTCTTCGGACCGATGTCGCCCAGCTCCTTCTCGAAGTTCTTAGCGGCCCACGGCTTCAGTCCCCAGTCCTCGTCGTTGATGAAGACGCCGCGATACTTCACCGACGGCGACTTGCTGACGATGTTCTCCTGGTAGTCATAGACCCGCTTGCCGGCCTTGTTCACAGGCACGTCGGCCCACCAGTACCACGGGCTGACACCGATGGCCTCGCTGATGTGCAGCACGCCGTAGGCCAGTCCTCGGGCATCGGACCCCGTGACGAAGAGGTCGCCGTCCTTTGTGTCGATGGCATAGCGCTCCCACGTGCCACGCAGTTCCTTGTGGCGACTGCTCTGCTTCACCGTTCCGAGGACGATCTTCGGCCCGTCGGCATGGGTTGTTGACACTTCGGGCCTGATGCCCGACACGCGTTCGATGTCGTCGGCCAACACGCGGGCCATTTGTGCTACGAGCGCCGCATCCTTCTTCTGATAGACGATGGTTGCCTTCGTGAGGTCAACAGCCTGCGCCATCTGGAAGCAGACGGCAAGAAGGAGCAATATCACTGCGATGGTCTTTTTCCTCATAATAAATATCGTTTTGTTGGTGCAAATATACGAAAAAAATCCCACAGCGCGATGATTTCGCCTTGGGATTTTTGTTTTATTGGGAATCAGAACCAACCTCCGCCACCGGGGCCACCGCCACCGCCGGGACCGCCGCCACCACCAGGGCCGCCACCACCGCCAGGACCGCCACCGCCAGTGTATGACGAGAGGCTGACGTTAGAGCCGCCAGTGACTGCGGCATCGGTATATCCTGCGCCGTCGAAGATCTTTGTACCGCTGCTGACGGTGACGCTGCTCTTCAGCGTGGGCTGCGAGGCACCGCTGACAACCATCGTGCTACCGCCACTGGATGGGGTCTTGAAGGCGAAGGTCTCGCTGCCGATGGTCATCGCATACCACGTGTTCTTGTTCCACGACGAGGCCTGATAGCACGACTGCGTGAGACTGGCACCGCTCTCCAGTCCGCCGATGGCGATGATGGTACCGCCCTGGACGTAGAGTTTCTTCTGCTCTTCGCTGTTGGCATCGATGGCCACCTCAGGTGACGAAGTACCGATGGCATAGACCACGCCACCCTTGATATAGCAGTTACCATTGGCATCAATGCCGTCGTTGCCGGTGGAGCGTGCATAGACGTAGCCACCGCTGATGGTCAGGTCGCCGGCATTGCTCAGGCTCTTGGTGTCGTCGTTATACGACGAGTTAATAGCGTCGTCGCTGGCATTGACCGTCACCTGTCCGCCTGTGACGTCGATGCAGGTCTTGCTCTCGATGCCCTCGCCGCCGGCACCGGTCGTGGTGACGCTGATGACAGCATTGTCGCTGATCGTGATGGCGCCGTCAACCTTGATGCCCTTGGGCGATGACTTATAGTTGCTGCCGTAGCGGTCGAGCTGCTGCGATGAAGAGATGGTGGAGAGGCTGCCGCTCGACGAGGCCGCCACAGCATTGCCGCTGGTCTTGATGGTCATCGTGCCGCCCGTAGCCGTGAACGTGCCGTCAACGTTGAGGCCCTTGCCGCCGGCACCTGTGCTGGTCAGATTGAGTGTGCCGCCACTGATGGCCATATTGCCGTCGGCACTGAGGCAGCTCGATGCCTTGGTCTTCTTCTCGTCGCTGTCCCACGCGCCACCGCCCGTGGTCTTCACGGTGATGTCGCCATCGCTGATGCGCAGGTCACCGTCGGCCTTGATGCCCTTGGCGGCAGCGGCTGTCACATTGATGATCAGCGTGCCGCCCTCGATATAGGCGTTGCCGCTGTCCTCGTTCTCGTGGTCCGAGGTCTCGCCTGTCGACGTGTCGCCACCCAGGTCACACTGGATGCCGTCGTCGCCCACGCCCTCGATAGTCACGCTGCCGCTCTTCATCAGGAAATATTCCTCACACGAGATGCCGTCGCCCACGGCCTTGGTGATGTTCAGCGTCAGGTGCTTCACCTCGATATAGTCACCGCTCTTGATGGCGTGCTTCGTGTTGCCCGCCACGTTCAGCGTACCGTTGCCTTGCAGCTGCAGCTGTCCTTTGCTGTAGATGCAGGCCTTCTGCGAGCCGCCTGTGCCGTCGGTCAGCGTGTTCTCCGTGTTGCTCTTCACGCTGAGCTGGATGCGCTTGCCGTTGGTGATGTTGATGGCCGCACCGCTGGGGTTGGTCATCGTCAGACCTGCCAGCGACACGGTACACTTGTACGAGCCGTCCAAGGTGAAAGAGCCGTCGGTGGTCGAGCCGCTGAGCACGTAGGTGATCTCGTCGCCGTCGATAGCCTCTGTGTTGGTCTGCGTGATGCTGACATGTGCGCCGCTCACCTCTGCCGTGACGTAGTTAGCGACATTGTCGGCCATCGTCACCGTGGCCGTCGTACCGTTATATATAATGTTTACTGTGTTGGCTTCCACATCCGACGAACTGCTGTTGGCTATCAGCATACTCGTGATGTCGCTGATGGTGAACACGTCGCCAGCCACTGTCAGCGTGGTGCCGCCGGTGAATAGGGCGGGCTGGTCGGCTGTCATCTGCGATGCCTGATACGTTTTCGTGTTGCCGTTGCTCGTAATCTTCAGACTTTGCCCCCAGGCTGCTATCGTCAGCATAAGGGCTATCATGGATACTATCTGTCTCATTTCACCACGATTTTATAAGTCTTATTGTTCGACTTCGCAATATACACGCCCTTTTTCATCTGCGCCCTTGTTACCTGATGGCCTTGCAGGTCGTAAAAAGTGGCGGTAGCAAATTGACTTTCCCCTTCGGGCCGTCGATCTAAACATTCTTCACTCTTCACTCTTAACTCTTCACTTATCCCCGTCGTCTCGCTCTGCGTCGAGAAGTACATCTTGCTCAGGTCGGCCAGCGCGAATGCCTGGCTACCGATGGTGAGCGTCGAATTGTCGAGGTTAATCGTCACTGGCAGCGACGATACATCCACGGAGGTCTTTGCGCCGTCCGTCGTCTCAAATGTCAGGTAGGTGTATTCACTCCCCTCGCCTTCCGGAGCGGGGCTGGCCTGCGTCGTCAGCGTTCCTACCAAAATCAGTAATGTGAATGCTATCTTCTTCATACAATTAGTAATTATTCCTGTTTCTTTATTACTCACCACAGAGGCACAGAGAACACAGAGCCATTAATCTCAGTGTCCTCAGTGACTCGGTGGTGAATTCATTATTTCGATTTGTTTGCATCATTGAAAAGTATGGCGCAAAGATAATAAAAAAAATTGTATCGGCCAATTTTTTTCAACGAACCGTCCAATTCTTTCAACAATTACTTGTCATTATCCAAGATAGCCATGAATTCATCTAATTCATAGACGGGAATTACGGAGGTGCCGAAGTAGCTCGTACCGCTGCTGACGGCGATGACGGGAGCAAAGAAATAGCATTTCTGCGGAGGCACCGCAGAAAATTCCCAACGGCTTGGGACAAAGTTCCCAAGACCTGGGACAAAGTTCCCACGGCTTGGGACAAATACGCGGAGCCTCTATAGACACAGCTCCCCTGTTTACGTAATTTGCAGATAAAACCTTAAATTTGCAATGACAATCATCATAGGGTTTGTCTCAGTATGTCCAACAAAAAACCCTGGCGTTGATGCCAGGGCTTTTCGTTGGATATTATGGTAAGGGAAGATACCATTTCTTGCGGTCCATCAACAGCGAGCGTAACTGCGTGTCGACCGTTTTATTACGTTGACTGACGGCATCGGCCAGATACTCGGGCTTATTGCGGCGGAGTGCCACGCGCATAAGGTCATAGTATCGATAGCCCTCGAAAGCGCCCTCAAGTGCCATCTCGTTGAGTATCATGTCTTCGACCAGCGGAATCTGGTAGTCGACAGTATCCTTACGGGTGGGTTGCGGATCGGTGGGTTGCGGCAATACGTAGAGCGTGTCGCACTCGGCATTACCCGAACCGCGTGAATGGATGCCCCTGGTATTGCTGATGGTAAAGAGATCGGGGTCGAAGCTTATCAGTGCTGCGGCAGCCTCGCGCTCGGTGTCGTCCACATACTTGTTGGCAAAGTCTTCGCAGAGTCCATACTTCAGGATGGCAAAGGCCGACTGAGGATAGCCTGCACGGTTGAGTGCCTCAGCATAGCGCAGATAGACCATGGGGACACGATAGAGCATCACGGCACGCGAGTCGAACTTTTCTATCTTCTGTGTCTCACCCGACAGACGGCCAAAACGCTCCTGACCGGTGACACGAGTGGAGTAGACGGTGGCGAAACGCACATCGCCAACCCATTCCGGCTGTTCAAGATTCTCCTTAGGTACATAGATGGTGTCGGGCGTACCGTCGACTCGGGAATAGGTAGCACAGTAGTTCTGAGCTGCCGACAATTTACCGAGCCTATAAGAAGGAGCGACCTGAGCATACTGGAGATTAAGGTCTGTAGAACTGAAAATGTTGGTCAGCTCACTCTTGATGCCATAGAATTCACCACTCTCCATAGGAATGAAGCAGAGACACTCGGAATTGGCGTTCTCATACCTGATACTGCTATTGGGACGATTGTTGAACTCTCTTGTCCTGATAGACTCGTTGCTCCATGAAGCAGCATTTGTTCCAGTAGGAACCGGGTTAGTGCGCAGGGCCAGGTAATCGTGGTAGTACTGTGCTGCTTCAGCATAGCGGCCTGCCCAGAGACAAAGGTCGCCAAGGAGGGCACGGACAGGGATAAAGAACTTTTGAGAGTCCATGCCGTCAATCTGTCCATAAACAGGCAGCTTGGTGTCGACGTATGGCTTGATGTCGTCGATAAAATAATTGCAGATGGCCTGGATGTCCTTGGGTTCCTGCTGCATGGCCTTCCTGGAAGCCTCCTCTGTAAGGATGGGCTCGGTGACGAGGGGTACACTGCCATAGACCTGTGCCAGCTGAAGGTAGGCCCAGGCACGGAAAGCCTTGACCACGGCATATTCTGCCTCGAAGACCTTACGATCGTTTTTCACCAAGTCAGCCTTGATGTTGGCTAAATAGTAATTGCAGTTATTGATGACGGCATAGTAGTCGCTAATACGGTTGTAAGCGTTCTGAGCATCGGCACTGAAGTCGGCAATGGCCTTCAGGTCCTTGGATGCTGCATCGGTGACGGCGGTGAGGTCGCCACGCAATTCACCCAAAAGGACGGTACGGTCGGCAATGGCCTGCATCTTGTAGACAATGCCCATGACGCTGTAGACGCTGTCGGTAGGCGACTGCAGACGGTTGTCTTCCTGAAACTCGACCAACTCGGAATCGGTGTCCAACATGCTGGAACACGATGTGAGCGCAGCAACGAAGCTGGAACCCACAACCAGCGTAAAGGCTATATTCTTAATTCTATTAGTAATCATAATCTTCAATTTACATTTTTCAATTCTCAATTACAGGTTGATCTTCACACCCATGGAGAGGGAGCGTCCGCTGGCCAGCAGACCGCGGTCAATACCCTGAAGCAGAACACTGCCGCTAACACCACAATCGGGGTCGCTGCCCAAGTAGCGGGTGATGGTGAAGAGGTTGTTGGCACCGGCCCAGAGCGTAATACCCTGCAGATAAGTGCTGGTGATGGGGATAGAGTAGCTCAGCGTGATATTGCTCAGACGCAGGTAGCTGCCGTCCTCAATCCATCGGTCGCTGAAACGGGCATTACCCATGGGGTCGCCGTAGGTGACACGTGGTATCTCCGTCTGTTGCTGCTCGGCAGTCCATCTTGCAGTCATGGCCGTACTCTGATTGAAGAAGCGTGAACCGCACTCTAACAAGGAACGCTGATAGTTGTAGATGTCGTTACCTAAAGAATAACGCATCACAGCACTGAACTGCCAGTTCTTGTAATTGAGCTGGGTGTATATATTACCATAGATATCGGGGTTGGGGTCGCCAATGATGAAGCGGTCGGCCTCATCGATAGTGCCATTGCCGTCCTTGTCGACAAAGCGCATGTCACCGGCACCGAAATATTGACGCTGACCACGCTCATCGACGATGGAATAATTGTCGGCTTTGGCCTGAGCCTCGGTGGCGTAGACACCTTTGGTCTGATAGCCGTAGAACACGCCCACAGCATTGCCTACAGCCGACAAAATGGTAGCGCCATAGGCCTCGGTCTCAAAGGCACGGTTATTATCGGGCAGAGCGGTAATCTTATTCTTGTAATGTCCTGCCGTTGCGCCCAATTCCCATGTAAAGTCCTTCAGGTTAAGCACCTTGACGCCAATGCCTGCCTCAAAGCCTTCGTTCTCGAGTTTGCCGTCGTTGCTCCAGTTAGCCTGCAGGCCGCTGGTCCATGCCAGCTGACGCAGGGTAACCAGATTCCTGGTCCAACCCCTGAAATAGTTGAAACGCAGGTTCAGCCGGTTGCCAATGAAGTTGCCTTCAAGACCAGCAGTGAGGCGGCTGGTTGTTTCCCACTTGAGGTTGGTATTACCGATATTGCCGATAGACTTACCATCGACATTCTGCGTCAGCATGTTGTTGGCCACGAAGTAGGTCTTAGAGGCTGTATAATCGATATTGTCGTTTCCGGTAATATCGAAACCGACATTGAGACGCAGATAGTCGATACCCTTCACGTCGGCCATCCAGCGCTCGTTGCTGAGGACCCACGCTGCATTGACACTGGGGAAGAGTCCCCACACAACGCCACCAATCTTCAGACCGTCGGCATCGTCGCCAAAACGTGAGCTGGCCTCGGCTGAGATTCCTGCTTCGACATAATACTTCTCAGCCCAGTTGTAGTCTGCCTGTGCATACCAGGTGATGTCGCGTGTCTTGTCGTCAGCGCCCCAGGTAGAACGGTAGTTATGGGTGTTACCTGTGCTGGGGTACTTGTCGTTGCCCGTATCAAAACCGCGTTGGGACGTAAGCTTGTAATTATTGGTCTGATAGCGCAGACCGCCGAACAAATCTACCTTATGGGCGCCGTAGCGGTTGCCCCAGGTCAGACGGGTGTCACTGAGAACGGAATTCTGTCGGGCAGCGTTACTCTGGGACATGTTTTCAACCTCAGTATTGCTTGAAGCCAGCAGACGGAAAGGCGGCGTTCCCTCTTGGGGCAAATAGTAGTTTCCGTTGGTGTTGATAAGCGTGAAGTTGAAATGCTCGCTCAACGACAGGTGCTTGTTGAACTCATAACGGGGCGTCACGCTGAAGGTCACCATACGGTTGCCTGCCTGGTTACGATTCTCACCATCGCCATGCTGCAGAATAGCCACGGGATTAGCCAAGCGCACCGCATTGGCATTGACGCTACCGTCATCCTCAAACACTTTACTGACATAGTTGTCTGCATCGGAGAGGTAATGGCTTAGGTTGCCCTTCACATCGTAGGCGTGGGGATTAAGGAAGGGTGACTTGATGAGCGAGAGGAAACCCGGGGCTGTGACAGTACCAACAGTCAAGTCGGCCTTTGCACCGTCATCGCGCAGGTCGCGGGTGACATCGCTATAGGCAGCATCGAAGCGTACATCGAGGCCACGGAACACCTTAATGTCGGTATTCAGTCGCATGTTGAAACGCGAGAAGTCGTTGCCGCGCTGCGTGGCATCGCCTAATGAGTAGCCCACAGACAGATTGTAGTTGGCCACATCGTCGCCTCCCTGAACATTGATGCCGTAATTGGAGACGAAACCGTTGCGATAGACCTCTTCCGTCCAGTCTGTATTATTATGATAGGTATTATAATAATAACTCGTGGGGTCGTTGTTGACAAATTCCAGATTCTGTATCTTGTCAGTCAGACCCGACAACAACTCGGTGGCATAGAGACGGTAGTCTTCAGCTCCCATGACCTTTGGAAGACGGGGCTTAAACTGATACTGGGCGTTGATGTTCACATCAATCTTAGTAGCCATGCTGCGATTGCGCTTGGTTTTAATGAGCAACACGCCACCGGCAGCCTTGGCACCATAGATGGCCGTACCGTTCTTGAGGACGGTGACACTCTCAATGTCATTGACATTCAAGTTGGCCAGGAGATTGTTGTAATAGCCGTCATGAAGCATCTGGCGGTCGTACTGCATATCGGTGATGACGCCATCGATGACCACCAGAGGCTGGGCATTGGCCTGAAGGCTATTGATTCCGTGGATAAACATGGTATTGCCTATACCTAACTGTGCACTACGGCTGACGGAGTGAATGTCGGCCCCAAGCTGACGGGATACCAGCGGGTCGATGCTCAGTTCTGCCGTATTCTCGAACTGATCAGCTCGGCGGCTTTCAGACGACTGGGTAGTCCGCTCATAGACAGGGCTGAACGAACTCGGATACAGGCAGGCGTCGACACGGTCAGGATGGGTTCCAATGGGTTTCTGCAACAACTGGAAACCTTCCACCCGCATGGAAACGCTACTGACATAGTCAGGAACTTTAAGTTGATACTTTCCTTGTTCATCAGTCATGGAGGTGTATTCATGCTGGCCATAAGCCTCAACGATGACACCAGCCAACGGAAGGCCCGTAGCTGCATCTGTAACGGTGCCACTCACTATACGCTGTGCAAATGCCGTGCTAACTGACAAATGGCAGATAAGCAGTGACAGGATTGTCACCATCATCCATTTGCTTGGTATTTTCATGCTATGCTGTTTCATATCTTCGTTTTTCCTTTGCATTGAACATTTATTTATCTTCCTGAGGTGTGCTCTTCGGACGCAGGTAAATGCAGTCGAGGAACATCTCACGCGAGAAACTGGCCGTCTCACGAGCCATTATATTACACATCAGCTTCACCGATATCTTCATGTTTTCCTGTTTATAGTTGCAGACGGGGAACTTGAAGTTCTCTGCCAGTACTATAGTGTCAACACGCAGAGGATCAGACTTGAAAGTCATATTGTCGCAGTTGAACGTCTGGCTTTCGCCATTCTCATCAACATAATTGATTTCTGCCTTGAATTTGCAGGGTCGCAGATTAACAGCATCCGGATTATAGACCGTCATAGGAAGCACGACAGCGCAAACGTCATAGGTGCCGGCCAAGGTATTCTCAAGCTTGAAGGTCATAAACCAGTTGTCGGTAGACTTTTTAGCTGTGATATCCAGATAACCGCTTTCAGAAACACTGTCGGCTGCATGGGTACGCGATACATAGTCACATCTGTCGCTGCCAAGAATCAAGTTGGTTTTCTCGCCTTCGGAACGTATCTCACGCAGATAGGTCTGTACGGGAGTAAATGGCCAATGTTCCGGCGTATAAAGAACACCGTTGCTAAAATTGGTCTCCTTAGCGCCATAGAAGATTCCACCCTGGTCAAACGGACGATGGAACACATGATACTTCGGATAGCGCTTGTCGTATTCATAGGTAACAAGGGAATCCTTATATGAAGCCTGAATGGTACGACTGAAAATGGCGTCATTCAGCAATGCATAATTGGCCCAGTAGCGCTGAAGCGAGTCGGCATTCTCAACGGTGGCATCGAAGCGGAAATAGTCCATAGCCTCTGAGAAGACTCGTTGCCACTCATCATTGGCGGGGGCAATCATCCAGAATGTGGAGTCCTCGTCGGCTATAAGCCCGACACGCTCAAGCATGATGTTGCGCTCGTTGAATACTGAGTCGGCATATATCTGTTCACCATCGACCATATCGCCAGGAACAGACTGACCGGGATTGAACTCGTCTTGCTCATAACTGCGCAACTGCTGGCCAAGCAGCGCGTATTCCGGATTGTTGAGCATGGCTTCATAGAGGTTATTACGATAAGCCAAAGGAGCTGTCAGAATATGCAGGATGCCGCCTTTGGCCATGAGGTTGGACCGGCCTGCTACGATAGGTACACCTGCAACATTGCCGCCTCCTATCGTGGAACGCTTACGGCTAAGCAAGAAGAAATCCTTTGGAGTATCAACATCGGAGACTATAGCATACGAAAGGTGGTTGCCCACAAAAGAACGGGCAACGATGGAGTCGCCACGGTCTGTTGCCACCATCTTCAACAAGGAATCTTTAGAAAAAGTCCCGTTGACAGGAGCCATCACCGTAAAAGTCTGTACACCATCAAGCAGATTGGCATAGCTGACACCCGTCTTCTTGTGCTGACGTAATAACATCGTCTGGTTAAGTACGTCGCAGAAATCGCTCAGCTCAGGCTGTTGCTTCATCGTCTGCCATAGTGTAAGATCCGTACTCGTGCTGACCGCAAGATTGTCGTAGTGGTCGTCCCACTCAGAACAGGCAGTCAGTGCCGGAAGGGAAGCGGCGGTGACACAGCAGGCGCCAATCCCTAACAGATAGTTTTTGAGAATATTTTTCATCATCATTCGTTATTGCTGATTAATGATTTATTAATGACGGTCTTCCCCCTGCGGACTGTCATAGACATCTTTGGGGCAGATTTCAATGTAGTCGATGGACATATAAAGCGTGCTACCGGAAAGAATCTGGCGGAAACGAAGCCAGTTTTCCTGATTGGCAGAAAGGAACTTCTTGACCAAGATACGCCGCACGTCGTTGTTATAGCCACGGAAGGGCTCGGTGCCGCCGTAGCTATCCATGGCTTTCATAAAACCACGGTTGCGCATTGCTTTGTCAATAGCCTTGTTTTCTTCTTCATCGTTGGTATCAGGCTCCCAGCCGATATTACTGTCAAAGTTACGGAAACTGATAGGGATACCACAAGGCTCGTTATTCAGATAGACCTGAGCAATACCACGGTCGTCACCCAGCGAATAGCCCAGACGTATCTCGTAAGTTCCATCATGAGGCACTGGCGGCAGTTTCACAGAGGCATCAAATTTCTCACCTGTAATGCAAACACCGCTGCCTTCATAGTGGCGCCAACCTGTCTGTTCGTTACCACAACCGATGAACGTGTTGGCATTATTCATCTTGAAATCGGTCAGGTAGCCATACTTGAAACCTATCATCTGCTCGCTCTTACCCATATAATATATACGCGCACGAGCGTTCATGAAGTCTGGACTCAGACAGCTGCCATCAATACGAAGGCGACGGTTCAAGACATTCATGCGGACATCGCTTGAATAAACCAGGATGTCGTCAATATAATGGTACATGCCATTGCTGCACGACTGTGCATAGCTGTCATTTTCCTCTGACTTCAGGACACGTACGCCACGAACCGTGAAATTGCTGCGCAACCCCTTGCGGTTGATATAGACTTCCTCACCAGGATTGCTGCAAAAGCGTATCAACGTATGCGGAGCCATGGTCTCGAAGTACTCTTCAGGGTCAGCTACATTAACAATGAACTTCTGCTCATAGATAGGACCTTTACAGTGTACCCAATAGTCACGAGGACCAATACGATTGATAAGATGATAGCTGACAAAACGGTTCAAGGGATTCCTGCGGTCTCTGAAATCCTCATCGTACTTACCTGCATCTTCAGGATAAGATTCATCATAGACCTGCTTGGCATAGCGCTTAAGGTCTTCAAGATTATTAATGCCATGGGCACGATAGACAGAGTCTGTCTCTACAAAGGCTGTAAACTTGAAATACCGATGATCAGGATACCAAGTCTGACATTGTTTGGAAGCACTACCGTCATTGCCCGTACCATAAGGTACTTTAAAGCCCTTGCCTCCAACGGCGGAGTCGGGATCTACTGTATAAGTCTCATCAATGTATCGGGTTAGTGAGTCGGCCATACCTGTCAGGCGAAGTGCCTGGCAGAAAAGGCTCAGCTTAGGATTCTCCTCCATGAGCGAAGGCAGGAACTGACTGCTCGACGAAATCATGTGGTCAATGACATGAACAACGCCATTGGTCACTGAATCATCCTTTTGGATAAGTCGGGAGTTCTTGTTCACATAGACCAGCAGTGCGTTGTTATGATAGACATCAGAATCAGACGTCATCTCAATATAATCATCGTTCATGTTGACAGGAGCCACCTCGCCACCCATATCAGTGGTAAAGTAAGCTTTATCCTGTACGATATGAGTACGTGAAATGGTGTCACACTGTTCGCGGGGGATGTCAGCCACCGTGGCAAAGCCATTTTCTTTGAGGTATAACTGTACTGCCTCATTGGTCGGTGCAAAGACCGTGAAATGGCCATAGGTCTTCAGCATCGAGAAATAGTTGGAACGTTCCAGAATAGCCTTGAAATCGCTGAACCGCGCATTGTCTGCCTCAATAAAGCCCGCAGCGGTGAGTCTTACCGATGAGTAGAAATTCAACGGCTGGTCACTGTCATCGTCCGAACAGGCAATGAAGCTTGTTACAAGACAGACACAGGAGCAGACTCCTAATAGGAAATGCTTGATATTTTTGTTACTCATAGTTCTTTATACTTTATGACGTGTGAATATTAATTCTTCTCAAGATCGGCATCATCGCCTGTGTTATAAGCAGGATTCTGAGTTAAGTGAGGATTCACTTTCAGCTCGTTGCGGTAGTAGGGCAGGTAGATGGCGTTGGGGTCTGCCAGGCGTATCTCGATACCCGTAGTGTTCGTCAACTGCTTCTTCGTAACTGTCTTGGCTAAGGTACGGGTACTTCCAGAACGCCGTGCCATACGAACCAAGTCATACCATCGCTTACCTTCGAACATCAGTTCGCGATGACGCTCGTCCAAGACCAGCTGCTCCATGTCTTCCTTGGAATCTTTGAAGTCATCATACTTTAGGGATTCGCCAGTACCAGGCGTCAAAGAGTTGAGAGCACGCTTGTTGACGGCGTTAATCAGGTTGAATGCTTCCTCGTAATGGTCGCTTCCCATCTCAACAAGGGCCTCTGCTTTTATCAGCATAATGTCAGTAAGACGGTAGACAATCCAGTTAGAATAGCCAGAGCCACTGCCCGAACGCCATGTGATGGCCGGAGTCCAGTTAGACTTCGTATTGTCCAAAGTCACTCTCGAAGCTGCATATTTACCTATATAATACTGTGTAGTACTCACCTGATAGATGGACTCATAGGCACGGCTGTCGTTGGCTACGAACAGCTCGGAGCCCTTGGTGGGGAGTCCTTCATAGAACTCATCCACGGCAGCCAAACTACCACCGGTCAGAGTTGACGACGTGTTGGCATAATAGCGCGTGATATAACCGTTCTTGTTATCCCTGTTAAGGGTCTCATTGTAAGTCAACTCAAAAAGGCTCTCGAAGGAGTTTCCTGTACCGAAGATCTTGTTATAGGCTTCACCGGAAACAGTCTGTAATTTCTCCAAATAGAGAGGAATGTCATTGAAGAGGTAGACATCGTTTTGCAGGCGACGCCTCAGGTTCTCATATTCCTTCTTCTTGAAGTCGATGACATAATCACAACATTCGATACAACGCTGCCAATTGCCTTGCCACAAATAGAGATCGGCCAGCAAAGCGTAGATGGCCGGACGCGTAACGCGTGCAGTGTTGTTGCGTTCCTGTTCCTGCTCCTTGTCGGGATTGGGCTTGAGGAAATAGAGTTGTGCCTGATCTTTGACAGCCTCCAGATCGGCGATGATATTTTTGAGCACATCATCGAACGAGGTGGCAGGCAAGCGATAATCCTGTGTGTCGTCAATACTTGGTTCAAGCGAAAACGGCACGTCGCGGAAAGTGCGAATCAGATGGAAGTAGCACAATGAACGGATAAATGTAGCTTCTGCAATATTGGCTTGCATTTCCGTATAACTATAGTTCGGGTCAATCTCCTGCACCTTGGGAGCATAATAACATACTGTATTGCATCGGTTGATAGCTTCATAGAAAACTTTCCAGTCACAATAAGGATTAGAAGGCAGAATATTTTCCTTCACCAACTGCTCCAAGTCCTGAGAGGGCGATACGCCTAACTTCATGTTGTCGGATCGTACTTCGCCCCAAAGTCCCATACGAGTGACACAGTCTTCAGACTGCAGACTCTCGTAGCAACTCATCAGCACACTGGTCACGTCATTCTTCTGAGTCCAGTAGTTCTCAAGCACGACGTCGTTCAGAGGCAGGATGTCGAGGAAATTATTACAGCTGGTGGTCACTGCCGATATACCGCAGCACAGAGAACCAGCTATGATATATTGTTTGATGCTTTTGATAATCATAATTCTTTCTTTTTTGAAAGCGAGCAGAGCTCGAATCCTAATTCCTAATTACACATTATTTCATTTAAAAGGACAAGGTAATGCCCGCAGTGAATGACTTGGCACGTGGTGTCTGCGCATTGTCGGTCACTACGCCATAGCCACCATAGCCAACCTCTGGATCTGCACCTGAATACTTGGTAAGTACAAACAGGTTGTTAGCTGATACGTAGAAGCTTAGCTGACTGAATCCCAGACTCTTCAGAGCTTTCTGAGACAGGGCGTAACTCAGCTGCATATAGTTCAGGCGGATAAATGAGCCATCCTCAACAAAGCGGTCGCTTCCTAACCAGTTGTAACCATAGTTGTACAAGGCGCGAGGAATAGGCATATTGTCACCCTCAACACGCCAACGCCACAATACGGCACGGCTCTGGTTGTTGTTTGAGTACATGTTCTCTGCCAGCATACGGGCACGGTTGATAATCTTGTTGCCATAACGGAAATTGAACTGGTTGTTCAATGTAAAACGTCCGAAATGCAATTTGAAACCGAAACCACCAGTGAACTTCGGGAGTGAGGAACCCAGATAGACAATATCGAGTTCGTTTATCTGTCCGTCGAAGTTTACGTCTTCATAAATGGCATCACCACCCTTGAATTCCTTTTCATCATCTTCGACACCTGTGTAGCAGAACACCATTGGCTTGGTACGTCCGTAGTTGTCGAGGATGACATTGCCATTCTCGTCACGAGCTACAGGAGCATTTGGTCCGCTTACACCAGGAACTTCCGTCTCAGAATACTTACTGTACTGGTAAACACCTTTATAGCGGAAACCGTAAATACCACCTAAAGGACGATTCAACTCGACACGGCTTAGGTAGCTGCCATTATTGCGGTCAAAGTCGCCATTGAGCGATGCCAGCACTGTCTCATCCATTTCTGTCAGTTTATTACGGTTGTTGGCAAAGGTAATATTAAAGTCGAAAGAGAATTTGCCCACTTTCAACAAACGGTTACCATTCAGGTTGAACTCCCAACCCACGTTCTCCATAGAGCCCACGTTCTGGTAGTCGAGCGTAGCAAAACCAGAAGAAGAAGGAAGAGCACGGCTTGCCATCAGCAGGTCGGTGGTCTTCTGACGATAAACCTCAACGTTACCGTTAATACGATCATCCCAGAAGCCGAAATCCAATCCAAAATTGATGGTTTCCTTCTGTTCCCATTTGAGGTTCTTCAACTGAATATTCTTGGGGTAGGCAGAACCATTGTCCAAATATCCCTTACCATCAGTATACTTACTATAGAATAGTGCTTCGGCACCAGGTTGATTACCAACGATACCCCATCCTGGACGGAAAGCCAGCATGCTGAACCAAGGCATGGCCTTTCTGAACCAAGGTTCATCGCTGACAATCCACTTGGCTGAGAAAGCGGGGAAATTACCCCAACGCTCGTCAGGACCAAACTTCGTCACTCCATCTCGACGAATAGAAAAGTCGGCCACGTAACGCCCCTTGTAAGCATAGTGAGCAGAATAGGTAAAGTAGACGCTTCTCCACTGTCCTGGATACGATCCGAATCCAGAGATGATGCCTGGCGCGCTGGAAGAGATAATGCTGCCAGATGGCAGACCATATACACTGGTATTCTGGCTGGTACTTGTACCGCTGGTCAACTGACCGCGTAGCATCATCATCAGCGAGTGGTCAACATTTCTGAAATAGGGCTGGAATGTCAAGGTATGAGTTGTTGTCACACCCAAGCTCTTATAGGCATTGTTCGTTGCTTTGTTGGCATCACTTCCACTCCAACCTTTCGTACTCAGCTCCAACGGCAGGAACATGTCGTTATAGCGGTTGAAGATGTTGAAGACAATCTTTCCCTCATAGGTCAGACGTGACTTCTCATCCTGGATACCCAACAACTCATAGTTGAGTTTGAACTCTGGCTCAATGTTGTAACTGGTCTCCTCGTTTTGAGCCAAGTGTGCCAAAGCTACAGGATTGTAGTCTGTCAGCTGATTGTTACGGAACACCTCATTCACCGTCGGTAACATATTATAATAGGAGCCAAGGCTGTTGCCATCCTTGTCCTGCTCATAGATTGCCAGATTCGGCATACGGCGATAAGCGACGGAAAGAAGGTCGGAGTAGTTCTTCTTGTTGTCTGTATAAGTCAAGGCAACATTCGTAGCAATCTTGATACGGTCACTGACGAAATAGTCGAGTGCAACACGGGTGGTGAAACGATCCAATTTCTGCTCTATAATGGAGCCCGTCTCATGGTCGTAACCAGCTGCAATACGGAAGTTGGCCTTCTCGCCACCACCGCTCAGTGCCACATAGTGATTCTGGCGCCATCCCGTCTTCTTGACAGCATCTACCCAATCGGTGTTGTCGTTGTACATCTGATACTCAGAGAACTCGCCGCCAGACTTA
Source organism: Prevotella sp. (assembly GCA_017545045.1). Classification (GTDB taxonomy): domain Bacteria; phylum Bacteroidota; class Bacteroidia; order Bacteroidales; family Bacteroidaceae; genus Prevotella. Next base: position 87,645 of record JAFYDA010000001.1, read on the forward strand.
TAGTTAATCTCGTCAATGTTGTCGCTGGCACCGGCTCTCAAGTGGGGATTGAAGTATTCTTCCTTCAGCATCATGGTGTACTCGTCACCATTCAAGAGCTTCATTCCTTCCGGTTGATAGGTTCCGGTCAATCGAAGGCTATAAGTCACCTTTGTGCGACCGCGAGCACCACGTTTGGTTTTGATTTCAATCACGCCATTGGCACCTTGCGAGCCCCAGATGGCGGTTGCTGCAGCATCCTTCAGCACGGAGATGCTCTCGATGTCCTCTGGGTTGACGTTCAGCAACTCGGCAAACTTCTCGTCATTGGCCGAAGAGAAGTCGAAGTCCTTCGTGCCACTACCAGTCTCCCAGACATTACCGTCAACGACAATAAGTGGTTCGCTGGATCCGTTGATACTGCTCACACCACGCAGACGCATTGACGTGCCACTACCCAAGTTACCCGAGTTGGCCACGATATCAAGACCGGCGATACGGCCCTGAAGAGCCTCGTCAACAGTTGTGATGGACAGTCCTTCGAATTCCTTCATGTCAATACTTTGGCGGGCAGTCGAGATTTCCTTGACGGGCACCTGCAGACCAGAGCCTTGTGCCTTGCGCTTAGCCACGACCTGCACCTCCTTGATGGTTGTCTGGTCTTCCATACGAATGGTAAAGTGGGCCTTGTTGAACGGCAGGATCACAGTCTTGTAACCTACGAATGAAACCTTCAGTTTGTCCTTGGGATTCTTCAGTTTAAACGAGAAGTTACCGTTCATGTCGGTCGTCGCAGCAGCAATAATACGATTTGCCGCATCAATTTCTACGACGTTGGCCATCATTACAGGACCGAAGGCATCAGTTACCGTACCGCTAATGATGTCGCCTGCTTTTTGGGCGAACGAATTGATAATTGACAATTGACAACTGAAAACTACCAATCCTATTATTCTTTTAATGTTTCTTGTAATCATAATTTTCAATTCTCAATTCTCATTATTCAGTTAATAAAGGTTTGTCTATCAAGTGAATGACTGCAGACGACGAGTTGTGCAATGTCGTGGCTTTACTCTTGTCTTTGTCATTGTAAGTGTATTCGCGGGCCATCAGATTGTAGAGATTCGGACGGCTTGTCTGGACAGTGCGTTCATTACCGGCCATGTCAATGACACGGATGAAGCTTCCGTTATTGTCGGTTTTAACAGTCAGCTTATTGAAAGTGCCTTTCTCCATATCGATGAAAGCTGTCTCATAGCTGTTAGTGAACGAACCATCATCCTCAATGCTTTCCACACCAGTACTATTGTCTGCTCCGATGAAGATAGCATTGTCTTGAATATGATAGCGCAAGAAATCTTCAATATTCTGTTTTATCTCATGATATTTCTTGTTCTGGTCAGCCTCCAGCGTATCCAAGTCTGCTATTTCATCCCAGGTATGAAGTTTGCCCTCTGCAATGAGAGCGTCAATACTTTCGTTTGTGGGTACATAAACCGTATAGTGGAAACTGTTGAACACGCTCAGACAGGTGTCGCTGCACGCATAATCCTCGTCATGAATAGTCTCCAGCAGATTACTGCCTTGGAGCAGGTCGCGGAAACGGCTGAATTCAGGATGCTCACCCAGCACGTTGAAAACGCTCTTGCTGGTTCCCAATACCGGTTCACGTTCCAGAATATACGTTTTACCGTTACCTCCATTAGTCTGGTCATAGACAAAACTGATGGGCAAGGGTTGTGTCTCGTTGATATGATAGCTACCCTCTACCGTCATTCCATTAGCACCTTGTGCCGTGTTCTTCACACGTAGCTCAGAGCCGCCTTTCGTTCGGTAGTATTCATGACCATCCTCCACATCGCCGATGACGACATGGTCATCCAGAATACTATACAAGCGGTTTAATATAGGGTTATTGTCCAAGCTTTTTCCGTTTGCATATTTCAGAACGTTGATGGAGTCGCCGACTTCACCCGTCACAGGGTCAAAAATGTGTACGCTGGCGTATACTCGGTCGTTTTCAGTCTTACTTCCATCATAATGGAAGCGCAGCACTTGCTTCTGCGGACGTCCATAGGAAACGGGGTCCACATACTGCATAAGAGCATTGTTCGACGGGAGGAAAAAGCTATAGCGAGAGTTCAGAGAATTCAAATAAGCACCGTAGTTCAGCTGTTTGATAGCCCAGTAGATGATGCTCATGTTCGGATCAACCACCGTTGGATACATGACACTGACAAACGATGTCGGTGTGAACACGCGATTAGTCAAGTAGACAGCACCGTTGCAGGCCAACCAGACAGAATCCACGTCACTTTCAACGATACCAAGAGGGTCTGCAGCATCGTTAAGGATATGGTCAAACTTGCTTGGAACACTGCTGACAAACGATTCCAGCATGTTTGCATTCATGAATTCGGTCAGCGTACTGTAAGGTACATTATCCCATGAGCCATAATTATTCTTCAGCACCTTTCCGGCACCATTCTCCCAGTAGTCGCTTAGAGCCTCGTCAGAAGGTACCAGCATGACGGCCATATCCTGTTGGAGGGCCGTCTCGTTGCTTTCGTTCGACAGGATGAAATATCCATTCCATCCCGGATCATATTTCAGTTCACCATTAGCCTGGCTTTTCTGGTTGTGAGTGGCGGTAAAGGCCTTGCCTCCTTGCGAGCGTTCCGAGAAGAAACGGCGCTGGAACACAGAGTCCACACTGGTACCCTTGCTAACGTTATAGGCACGGGTCACCTCGTCGCCGCAATAGTCAGGTACACTATAGCGCTCTAACAAGTGATTGAACATACTGACATTGGGCTTGGTGGCAATAATATCAGCCATATTGGGCAGCGGCGTCATGACTTCGCTCATGCGATGGACGAAACCATTCATGCACTTGATGTTCTGTTCCGAAATCTGTGCACCGTTTACGGAGGCGTCACCACTTTGACGTTTCGTTGTCTTGTTGTACAAGAAGTCATAATCACTATTGGTGATTTGCTTGTTGGTCATGTAACGCTCAATAAAATGAATCATTGGAACAGTCGTCATGTCATGCATCAGCACCATGTTGTCGCGGTCATTGTACATTTGCCAGTAGACCGTGTTGGGAATGTCCTTCTTGTTCAGTATAGGCACTGAGTCATAGATGGAAAGCGACGATTGGCGACGCATACAGTTACCTTCCACAGGTCCCTCCGTACTCGATAAAGCCTGTACCTGATAACTGTTGTCAATCATGGCACCGAAGATGAGCATCTTTTTCTGGGCAGTAGTCAGTTCATTGTAACTTTTCACTCCCCAGTCGTTCTTGCGGAAAAAGCGTTCATAGGCTTCGTCATCTGCCACGAACAACGTTTTAGATCCCGTCTTGGCCAACACGTCACGGTAACCCAAGTCATCAATCATTCGAACTGTGTTGGTGTAGTTGCCTTGTGCGGCGAGCCAGTTGTAGATGCTCTGTCCCCACCCTTCCGGAGTACGTTCATCCAAGTCGTACTCACTGCACGATGTCAAGGCATTTCCACCAGTCAACAGTATCCCTGCGACAGCCAGCATTAACAGCCGGCCTCGCCTCCAGATTTGTTTTTCGGTTTTCATACGTTTTTAAAAATTTTTGATAATATTTGTTTTTGCCTTATTTTCCTTGCAAAATTAGGTATTTTTATTATATTATGTTTCTTGGATTGTCCTAACGACTTTTATATTCGTTAATCTGCTTTCGAAAACGTTGCCTGTTCTTTTCATTTTGTCTCATCCTCTTTTCTTTTGAATTCGTTTGTTCTTTTTAAAGCCTATTTTTGGCTATATAAAATATTTTCGTTATCTTTGCACACCGAAAACAGAAGTATCAGAAAAAAATGAGCACTGAACTGAATCAAAGAAGGAATCGGATTGTTCTCCGAATAGGACAACACCATCTGTCATTTTCTTCGATTGACATGATGACGAGCGAGGCTCCCGTCACCTATGAGCCCTATGTTATTAAGAGCGGTATATCCCTGGCAGCGAATCTCCGTGAGGCTTTGAAGGGAGCCAGTCTGCAGCAAATGGGCTACCAGATGGCATTAGTCATGGTCGATGCACCCGTTTTGCTGATTCCCATTGAAGTCTTTGAGGTAAGCAATATGGCTGAGATGTATGCTCATTCTTTCCCGTCCAAAGAGCCCCAGGTGTTGCTCTATAATGTCCAGCCCGACCTTAATGCAGTGGCAGTCTATGCTATCAACAAGGACGTAAAGACTGTGCTGGATGACAATTTCCCTGATTTGAAGATGATGGCAGCAGTCTCACCCGTATGGAAGCACTTACATCGGCGCTCCTTTACGGGAATGCGCAACAAGATATATGGATATTTCCATGATGGGAAACTTGACATCATGGCGTTTCAGCAGAATCACTTTCGATTCTACAATCAATTCGAAACTTCTCATACCCACGATGCGCTCTATTTCCTTCTTTATGTATGGAATCAGCTCATGTTGGATGTCAATCAGGATGAGCTCCATTTGGTGGGAGAAATACGCGAAAAAGAGTTACTGTTGGAGGAACTCCATCAATATCTCCAGAATGTCTATGTCATCAATCCTACGGCAGAGTTCAACCGTGCACCTGCTACTTTGGTCAAGGGAATGCCGTTCGACCTGGTGACCTTGTTCACCAAAGGAAGATGAGGATTATTACCGGATTATACAAAGGTCGTCACTTTGAGATCCCTCGCTCGTTTAAGGCAAGGCCCACGACCGACTTTGCCAAGGAGAACATCTTCAATGTGCTGACGGGCTATCTTGATTTTGAAGGTACCACGGTGCTCGACCTTTTCTCTGGTACTGGAAGCATTTCCCTTGAATTAGTATCACGTGGCTGCAGTCAGGTCATCAGTGTTGAGATGGACCGCAATCATCACCGTTTTATCTGCGATTGTCTGAAACGGCTTGGAACCGAAGTTTGTATTCCCTTACGTGGCGATGTGTTTCGTTTTGTCAAGAGCTGCCGGTCTCAATTCGACTTTATCTTTGCCGACCCACCCTATGCTCTAAAAGAGCTGCCAGAGATTCCTGATTTAATCTTTGAACGAGGCTTGCTGAAAGAAGGAGGCATTTTCGTCTTTGAACATGGCAGCAACCATCAGTTCTCCAATCACCCACATTTCCGTGAGCATCGTTCCTATGGAAGCGTGAATTTTTCTCTTTTCACATAAGAGGAGCCAACATACGGACAACACTCTCGAACAATCTGATAGGAAAAGTCGGGTGTAGGCGTTCCTTTATCTTTGTCAAAGGAACCGACCTTCTTTCATCCTCCATAAACACCTGCTTCATGCGCTGGGCCACTTCTTCGCCGTAAAAGAACACGTTCGCTTCAAAATTATTCTCAAACGAACGGAAGTCAATGTTCGTAGAACCGCATGTGGCAATACTGTCATCCGACACCATCAGTTTGGAATGCAGGAACCCGCCAGTGTAGAGACTAATCTTAATGCCTGCTTCCACAGCTTCCCTCAAATAGCTGCGCCCGGCCCATTCTACAAACCACGAATCATTTTCCTTAGGCACCAGTATACGAACGTCGATACCGCTGGCAGCCGCCGTTTTCAGGGCAGACAACACTGGGTCCGTTGGTAAGAAGTATGGCGTTTCAATAAAAATGTACTTCTTGGCTGTATAGATGATACGCACAAAGCCCTGCATGATTTCTGGATAAGGAACGACCGGACTGCTTGTAACGGCCTGGAGAAGGCCAAAAGGTTCTCGTCCTGTCAACGACTGGAAGACCGAAGGTGGATAGTATTTGCGGTCACTAAGCAAAGTGCGGTCAACGAAGTACCAGTCAATGAGGAACAGCCGCTGCAAGGCGTATACCCCTGGACCGCTGATACGTATCATGGTGTCGCGCCACGGCTGCCCATTGGTTCCCTTGACATAGCGCAGGGCTATGTTCATGCCGCCAATAAACCCCGTCAGCCCGTCGACAACCACTATTTTGCGGTGGTTGCGGTAGTTGACTTTGCTGGTGAACGACGGAAAGCGGACAGGCAAGAAGGGCACCACCTCAATGCCTTCTTCACGCATTTGTTCGAAAAAGCGATGAGGCACCTGCCAGCAGCCCACATCGTCGTAGATGAGACGCACCTCCACACCTTCACGGGCTTTTTGGATAAGTGCGTCGGCCACAAGACACCCCAACGGGTCTTCCTCGATAATGTACATATCTATATGAATATGATCATGTGCGCGATGGATAGCCGACAAAAGGGCAGGGAAAAACTCATAGCCATCGTGATAGATATCCACCTCGTCCGTGATAAATGGCAGCGAGAAGCCTTGATTAATATAAAGGTCGATAACAGGCTTGTACTCTTCAGGCAGCCTCAAGTCCTGCTGCTCTAAGAACCCCAGCATCGACCGTTTCGAAAGGTCGTCAAGCATCCGCTGGCTGACATGTCGCTCCTTGCGCGTATTGATGCCGAAAAACAAATAGAAGATGATACCCGCCACGGGCACGAACCATATCACCAGTGCCCACGCCATGGTTTTTGCCGGCTGACGGTTATCCATCACCACATGCACCACCGTCATCACAACGATGATGTAGTAGATGGCAACCAGTATGATGTTCAGTTCATGCATTTACTTAAAGCCAACCAGTTTGTGGGTTTGCAGCGACAGGCGCCACTCAGGATGCTCCTTGATATAGTCCACACAGCGGTTGATAATGGCAGCGTTACGTTCGGCATCGCCCGTGTCGCAGGGCTGCAGATAGTAGTAAGACGCTTCGAGGCCAAAAGTTGTGGCATCCGTATTCTCAGAGAACACCACCTTCACCTCGTGACAATGCTGTTTCACTGGTTTCTGCTTTGGCGAGACGGTAAGCCAGTCGAGGTTGCGAGGGGCAGGACGAGTGCCGTTGCTTTCCATCGCCACCTCGAAGCCGTATTGGTGCAGCAGGTCGACAAACGCCTCATCCACCTGCAGTGTCGGCTCACCGCCTGTCAGGACGACAAATCGTGCCGGATACGCCGTGATGGCCGCCACGATGTCGTCATCGGTCATTTCGCGATACGTGTCGAACGCCGTGTCGCAGAACGGACATCGCAAGTTACAGCCTGCAAAACGGACAAACACAGCCGCCCGTCCCGTATGGTGGCCCTCGCCCTGCAGCGAGTAGAAGATGTCGTTAATCCTTTTCATAGACAGCAATGTTGCCTTCACTCTCCTGTACAGAGGCCTTATAGCAGTAAGGCACACGCTCAACAACCCATTTTGCCAGATTCTCGGCCGTTGGGTTGAAGGGCAGCACCTCGTTCAGTATACGATGGTCCAGCGGTTCCTTGACGAGCCGCTTAATTTCGCTGAAGTCGATGACCATACCGTTTCTGTCTAATTCTTCCGAACGACAGTAGACGATAATCACCCAGTTGTGGCCATGTGTTCTCGTACACTTGCTCTCGTAGTCCAGTTCCAAGCTGTGACAGGCTGAGATTTCTATTTTTTTCTGAACGTAATACATCCTTTTCCCTCTTTTTTATGATCTTATTTTATGACGTCGCTGCCCAGTCGCCTTGCCAGCATGTCGCGCAGCTCTTGCGTTTCCTTATACTCTCTCATCAGCGCCATGACCTGCTCCATGTCGTTCGTTGTCTGCCGTAAGGCCATTTGTATGTCCTTCAGGCGTCTGCCCACTATATCCATCCGGTAATCCATGATCAGGTGGACCACACGCTGGCGAAGAGCATCCTCGTTAGGCTTCAGGACGAAGCGCCCTCCCAGCCGATAGCGGTCGACAGCCAACTGAGTGGCTTGTTGGCTGACGGCAATGTCGGGGTGGTTCAGGAAATAGGTTTCAGACTTGAATCCACTTTCACCACTATGCGCCACGGCCTCAGCCAGAATCTGGTTGTATATCGGCCGACTGAACATGATATGATCCTGTCCCAGGTCGTAATCCACGTACTGTGCAACAGTGAAGCTAATGGTACTTCCATCCTCTGTCTCAATATTATCGTAGATGACCTTTTCGCCGTGGCAGACAATTTCCCGCATTAAAAGGGTCTCAACCTTTGAGGCTTCTTCATCTACGGTATGCAGACCTGCGGGTGCAATAGCAGGACTCTGACCAACGGTTCCTTCCTGCTGGGAGCTTTCGCGCTCTTTCTCCTTCTGCTTCTCTTCACGTTCATGGCTGATGAATCCGTTCATCGTAGAGAGCAGCGTCTGTTCTTTCAATCCCAACCGTTGTGACAAATCACTCAGGTATGTCGACCGGAGTATGGTATTGGGAATCACCGATATGCTTTTCACAATGCCGCTAATCGCTTCGCTTCGTTTCACGGGGTCGCTGACGCCCTCAACCGTCAGCCGTGTCTTGAACGAGATGAAGTCCTGCTGGTTTTCCTCGATATATTTTTTCAGTTCCTCTGTCGAATGCCTGCGGGCAAAGGAGTCTGGATCATCACCGTCAGGCAACAGCAGCACCTTGATGTTCATACCGTCGGCAAGCAGCATGTCCGTACCTCGCATCGCTGCATGGATGCCTGCCTCGTCGCCGTCATAGAGCAGCGTAATGTTGTTGGTAAAGCGATGCAGAAGTTTAATCTGGTAGTTTGACAGGGCCGTACCAGAGTTGGCCACCACATTTTCAATGCCGGCCTGGTGCATGGCTATCACGTCTGTATAGCCCTCCACCATATAGACGCAATCCTCCTTGACGATGGCTTTCTTGGCCTGGAAGATGCCGTAGAGCTCGCGCTCCTTGTGGTAGATGTCGGAGTCGGGCGAGTTGACATACTTCTGTGCCACGCCCTTCGTCCGTGAGTCGAGCACACGTCCTCCAAAGGCGACCACCTTGCCCGAGACGTTCAGCCAGGGGAAGATGACGCGCCCCGAATAGCGGTCATAGACGCCTCGCTCGTTTTCTATGCAGAGTCCCGTCTTCACCAGGAACTCCTTCTTGTAGCCTTTAGCCACTCCTGCAGCATAGAGGGCATCGCGGCGTTGCGGTGCATAGCCTAACTGAAATTTCTCAATGATGTCGTCGCGAATGCCGCGGCTGCGGAAATACTGCTTGCCGATGGCGATGCCGTCGGGATCTTCCTTCATCGTATGGTGGAACCAGTCCTTTGCCCACTCGTTGACAATGAACATCGACTCGCGTTCGCTCTGCGCCTGCCGCTCCTCGTCGGTCTGCTCTTTCTCTACAATCTCAATATGATACTTATTAGCCAGCCACCGCAGCGCCTCAGGATAGGTTATCTGCTCATGCTCCATGAGGAAGCCGGCGGGCGTTCCGCCCTTGCCGCAGACGAAACAGTGACAGATATTCTTTGCCGGCGACACCATGAACGACGGGTTACGGTCGTCGTGGAAAGGGCACAGTCCCTTGTAGTTCACGCCACTTTTGCGAAGCGTCACGAACTCACCCACCACGTCCACAATCTGGGCCGCGTCGATAATCTTGTCAACCGTTGCTCTGTCAATCATGGTCTCCGCTCATTCACTTGTCATACGCATGGACGGGATAGTCGATGGTGTAATGGAGGCCGCGGCACTCCTTGCGCTCCAGGGCCCAGCGGGTGATGAGATAGCCCACGTTGATCATATTGCGCAGCTCGCAGATGTCGCGGGTGGCACGAACGCGCTTGAACAGGCGCTCGGTTTCCTCGTAGAGCATGTCTAAGCGGTCCCAGGCGCGGTGCAGGCGCAGGTCACTGCGCACAATGCCCACGTAGTTGGCCATAATCTGGTTCACCTCTCTGACCGATTGCGTAATGAGCACTTTCTCTTCGTTGGTCATCGTACCCTCGTCGTTCCACTCTGGCACGCGGTCGTTGAAGTCGTAGAGATCGACGTGCTCCAACGAGTCGCGGGCTGCGGTTTCAGCATAGACGACGGCCTCGATCAGCGAGTTGGAGGCCAGTCGGTTGCCGCCGTGGAGTCCCGTGCAGGAGCACTCGCCGAGGGCGTAGAGCCGCTCAATGGAGGTCTGGCCGTTAAGGTCGACCTTGATGCCGCCGCACATGTAGTGGGCGGCGGGGCGCACGGGGATGTAGTCCTGGGTGATGTCAACGCCCATCGAGAGGCACTTCTGGTAAATGTTCGGGAAGTGGTGGCGCGTCTCGGCCGCATCCTTGTGGGTGACGTCGAGACAGACGTGGTCCAGGCCGTGAATCTTCATCTCTTTGTCGATGGCGCGGGCCACGATGTCGCGTGGGGCTAATGAGAGCCGTTCGTCATACTTCTCCATGAAGGTCTCGCCATTGGGCAGTTTCAAGATGCCACCATAGCCGCGCATGGCTTCTGTTATCAGGTAGGCGGGATGCGTCTCTTGAGGATTGTGGAGCACAGTGGGGTGGAACTGCACGAACTCCATGTCGGCCACCGTTCCCTTGGCACGGTAGACCATTGCAATACCGTCGCCCGTGGCGATGACGGGGTTCGAGGTCGTCAGATAGACGGCACCGCAGCCACCCGTACACATGACGGTGACTTTCGAGAGATAGGTGTCCACCTTCTCCGTATCGGGATTCAGCACGTAGGCACCGTAGCACTGGATGTGGGGGGAGCGCCGTGTCACGCGGACGCCCAAGTGGTGCTGCGTGATAATCTCCACGGCAAAATGGTTTTCTTTCACGGTGATATCCGGATTGCTGCGCACGGCTTCCATCAGTCCCCGCTGTATCTCAGCACCGGTGTCGTCGGCATGGTGCAGGATGCGGAACTCGGAGTGACCGCCCTCGCGGTGCAGGTCGAACGTGCCGTCGTCCTTGCGGTCGAAGTTCACGCCCCACTCCACCAGTTCCTTGATTTGCTCCGGGGCCATGCGCACCACCTGTTCAACGGCAGCTCGGTCGCTGATATAGTCACCGGCAATCATCGTGTCCTCAATGTGCTTGTCGAAGTTGTCGACAGCCAGATTCGTCACCGATGCCACACCGCCTTGTGCGAACGACGTGTTGGCCTCGTCAAGCGATGTCTTGCATATCATACAAACCTTGCCTTTCTTGGCACGGGCTATCTTCAGTGCGTAACTCATACCGGCCACTCCGGCGCCGATAATGAGAAAATCATATTTATAAACCATAAAAATCAGTTTAGACGCTGCAAAGATAATAAATTTTTTCACAGTTCCTTGCATGATTCTCTTTTTTTTTATACCTTTGCGCCCAGTTTTTCAAGGGGTGCTGCCTGTTGGCGGCTGAGATGATACCCTCTCAACCTGATTCGGATAATGCCGACGTAGGGATGGAAAGTAGTTATATCAACACAAGAATCCCCTTTACATTATTGATTAAATAAAGGCACAAAAGAAGTATGAGAAAAATTGTCTTGCTAACTGCGCTGGCGTACACCATAGCCACACAGGCAGCTGAGCCGGTAGACTCGATGAAAACCGTTGACCTGCAGAACGTGCAGGTGATTTCTATCCGCGCCTCCAAGAAAACGCCGATGGCTTTTTCCGACTTGGACAAGAAGGCGCTGAGCCAAGTGAACTTCGGCAAGGACATTCCCTCGCTGTTGTCTATGACACCCAGTGTCACCATGTCGAGCGATGCCGGCACAGGGATTGGCTACACGGGCATCCACATCCGCGGCACAGACCCCACCCGCATCAACGTCACCGCCAATGGCATTCCCCTGAACGACGGCGAATCGTCGCAGCTCTACTGGGTCAACCTGGGCGACTTCGCCAGCAGCGTGCAGTCGATGCAGATACAGCGCGGCGTGGGCACATCGACCAACGGTGCCGGATCCTTCGGCGCCACGGTGAACATGCAGACCGACAACCTCGGCACAGAGCCCTTTGCCACCCTCGACCTGAGCGGCGGCTCCTACTACACGCACAAAGAGACCTTCCGCTTCGGCACCGGCATGATGGGTGACCACTGGGCCGTGCAGGGCCGACTGTCGAACATCAGCTCAAAGGGCTATATCGACCGGGCCTCGACGCAGTTGGGCTCCTACTTCCTGCAGGGCGGCTACTTCAGCGAAAGCACCGTAGTAAAACTCGTCACCTTCAACGGCCAGGAGAAGACCTACCACGCCTGGGACTACGCCTCGAAGGCCGACATGGAGAAATACGGACGGCGCTACAATCCCTGCGGCAAGTACACCGACGCCAACGGCAACCGCGCCTACTATGACAACCAGACCGACAACTATCACCAGCAGCACTACCAGCTCATCTGGAACCAGGGCATCGGCAACAGGCTGAAGCTGAACGCCGCCCTCCACTACACCAAGGGCGACGGCTACTACGAGCAGTATAAGACAGACCAGAAGCTCTACAAATACTGGGCAAGCACGGTGAAGGGCGAACGGAGCGACGTCATCCGCCAGAAGCGTATGGACAACGACTTCTACGGTGCCGTGGCCTCACTCAACTACGATGACAACCGGCGGCTGGCCTACAGCATCGGCGGTGCCTTGAACAAGTACGACGGCGACCACTTCGGCAAGCTCGTCTGGGTGCGCACGCCCGGCACGCAGACCATCAATCCCAACAGTACCTATTACGACAACAACGCCAAGAAGACCGACGGTAACGTCTACGGCAAGCTGACCTACCAGCTGCTGCACGGACTGTCGGGCTATGCTGACGTGCAGTATCGCCACGTGGATTACAAGTCGACAGGCTCGTCGCAGGAGTTCAACGGCGTGGGCGACCAGGTGCCCTTGGACTTCGACGTCAAGTACGACTTCTTCAACCCCAAGGCCGGCCTGATTTACCTGATTGACGACCGACAGACGGTCTATGCCTCGTATGCCATCGCCCACAAGGAACCTACCCGCAACGATTTCGAGGACATGCTGGCCGAGGCCGACGGCGTGGAGCCCAAGTCCGAGCGGCTGAACGACCTCGAAGTGGGCTACCGCTACGAGTCGCCCCTCTTCGCAGCCGGTCTGAACTTCTACTACATGGACTACAAGAACCAGTTCGTGCTGACCGGCGCCCAGGACACCAACGGCGAGATGATAGCCCGCAACATCGACAAGAGCTACCGCTTGGGCGTTGAGCTGACGGCCGCCCTGCGTCCCTTCCGGGGATTCGAGTGGAACGTCAACGCCACGTGGAGCCGCAACCGTGCGAAGGACATGCTGCTGAACGTCATCGACCCCGACACCTGGGACGCCGCACAGGTCAACATGGGGGATACGCCCCTGGCCTTCTCGCCCGACTGGATTGTCAACAACACCCTGCGTTATGAGTACAAGGGTCTGTCGGCCAGCCTCATGACCAAATACGTGAGCAAGCAGTACATGACAAACTCAGGCTTCGACTATTACCTGGACGAGGACAACGGCAACTCACAGGTCAGCGCCGTCATCGACGCCTACTGCACGACCGACCTCGACGTGAGCTACACCTTCCGACTGCGCTCGCTGAAGAGCATCACCGTGGGCTGCACCGTCTACAACCTCCTGAACCATGAGTACGAGTCGAACGGCTCCTGCGGCATCAACTTCAGGAAAGACACCAACGGCAACGTCGTGCCTTTCAGCAACAACGCCAAGTATTTCTATTCGTGGGCCACCTTCTCGGCACAGGCGCCTATCCATGCCCTGGCACATGTGTCACTGAACTTCTAAGACATGACCGACTTCATCATAGCCCACTGGCTCGACATCACGACCACTGTCCTGGGGCTGGCCTACATACTCTTAGAGTACAAGGCCAGCATCTGGATGTGGGCCGTCGGGTTCGCCATGCAGGCACTTGGCATCGTGCTCTACTACCAGAAAGGGCTTTATGCCGACTGCGGCATGGAGTTCTACTACCTGTCGATGACTGTCTACGGCTGGTGGCGCTGGGTGCGCGGCACGTCGGCAAAGCAGACGCTGCCTGTTCGTCACTTCCCCCGCCGCCTCATCCTGCCCTGGCTGCTGATCATCGGCACGGTGTGGGCTGTCATCTATTGGCTATTGGTGACTTTCACCAATTCCAACGTTCCCCTGGCCGACTCGTTCACCACGGCACTGAGCATCGTCGGCATCTGGGCACTGGCGCATAAGTACCTGGAACAGTGGTTTATATGGATTGCCGTCGACGTGGTCACATCGGCACTTTACTTCTATAAAGACATCCCCTTCAAGGCCTCACTTTACGCTCTTTATGTGATTATAGCAATTTTTGGCTATCTGAAATGGCGGAAAATGATAATTAATTCGTAACTTTGCAGCCTAAACCGTAAAATATGCGCAAAGTTATCGGAATAGGCGAGACCGTTCTCGACATTATATTCAAGGGCAACCAGCCCATTCAAGCCGTTCCCGGCGGGTCGGCCTTCAATTCAGTGATTTCCCTGGGCCGCGCCGGCGTGCCCACCATGTTTATCAGTGAAGCCGGCAACGACCGCGTAGGGCGTCAGGTCATTGACTATTTAGAGCAGAACGGCGTCGATGCCTCACGCGTCTGCGTGTTCCCTGAGTCGAAGTCGCCTCTCTCGCTGGCCTTCCTCGACGAGCAGAACAATGCTGAATACATCTTCTACAAGGACCATCCGCACGACAAGCTTGACTTCACCTATCCCGACATCCAGCGCGACGACGTGGTACTCTTCGGTTCGTTCTTCGCCATCAACCCCGTGGTGCGGCCACAGGTGCACGCCTTCCTGGAGTATGCCCGTCAGCACGGCGCTATCCTCTACTACGACGTCAACTACCGTGCCTCCCACCGCAACGACCTGGTGAAGGTGATGCCCAACCTGCTTGAGAACTTCGAGCTGGCCGACATCCTGCGCGGCTCGAACGAGGACTTTGACGTGATGTACGGCAAGAAGGATGCCGACAGCATCTATCGCAGCGAGATTTCCTTCTACACCAAAAAATTCATCTACACCTGCGGAGCCAAGCCCGTCGAGCTGAGAGCCGACGGCGGCTTGTGCAAGCAGTACCCCGTGACGCCCACTGAGACCGTCAGCACCATCGGCGCCGGCGACAACTTCAATGCGGGCTTCGTCTACGGACTTATCCACTACGGTGTCACGCGCTCCGACATCGACGCTGGACTCACCGAGCAGCAGTGGGATCGTCTGATAGCCTGTGCACAGGCCTTCTCGGCCAACTGTTGCCGCAGTCTGAGCAACTGCATCGACCACGACTTCGCAGCATCATTAAAGAACACTTTTTAGTTCTGAGTCCTCCGTGCCTCTGTGGTGAGTAAAACAGGAGTCTTTCCAGAAAATTCCCACAGCCTGGGACAAATGTCCCACAGCCTGGGACAAACTTCCCAGGGCCTGGAACAAATATGCGGCTCATGATGCTGCTCACGACTGCCACGACGGCGATGACCACGATTTAGGCGGGCGAAGAAGGCAAATCGAAGCTTCTTTCGCCCGCTTTTTGCATCTTTAACGGGCAAAAAGAACAATAATTGAAAATAAATGTGTAATTTTGTACCCGATAAAGATAAATGAAGAAACGTATCTTATTTTCGATAGTACTGGTGATGCTGGCCGTCGGCCTTGAGGCTAAGGTGAGGCTGCCGCATATCATCGGTGACAACATGGTGATACAACAGCAGACCGAAGTCCGTCTGTGGGGATGGGCTAAGGCCGGTAAGACGGTGAAGGTGAGTACCTCGTGGAGCGATGAGACGGTCAGCGCCAAAGTCGGCAACGACGGCAAGTGGTTGGTGAAGGTCAAGACACCCAAGGCCAGTTATGACGCCCTGACCATCACCTTCGACGACGGTGAGCCGTTGACTGTCCGCAACGTCGTCAGCGGAGAAGTCTGGGTGTGTGCAGGCCAGTCGAACATGGAGATGCCGGTGAAGGGTTTCGGCATGTGTCCCGTGAAGGACTACAACCACCATGTGTTGGATGCCGCGAACTCGAAAGGTGTACGCAGCGTGAAGATCCCCAGTGTGATGCGTAGTGAGCCCCAGGAGGATGCTCTGTGCGAGTGGCGCCAGTGTTCGCCGAAGACCGTCGGAGACTTCTCGGCCACCGGTTACTTCTTTGCCCGTCTGCTGAGCCGTACCCTCGACATCCCCGTGGGTATTATTGAAGCTAACAAAGGAGGCACACGCGTAGAGAGCTGGCTGACGAAGGAGAATCTGCAGAAATACACCTCCGACCCCACGGACTCTGTGGAGATCTGTAAGAAATGGTCTGAGTGGGACTATCACCGCTGTCTGCTCTGGGGCAACGGCACCTTCAATCCCATCCTGAATTACACCGTCAAAGGCATCCTCTATTATCAGGGCTGTTCGAACGTGGGTGATCCCGGTGACCAGTATTCGGAGCGGCTGAAGATCCTGGTGGATCAGTGGAGGAGTCAGTTCGGACTCGGTGAGATTCCCTTCTACTTCGTACAGATTGCCCCGTGGGCCTACGACGACGGCAATGTTGACGCCATCAGCGGTGCCCTGCTCCGCGAACAACAGTGGAAGGCCGCACAGGTGATTCCCAACAGCAGTCTTGTCTGCACCAACGACCTCGTCTACCCCTATGAATACTCGCAGATCCATCCCACCCAGAAGCAGCCCGTAGGCGAACGCCTGGCCTTTACGGCACTGAACCGCGACTACGGTTTTGAGACCATCCAGTATAAGAGTTCGTCGTATAAGGACATGACCGTCAAAGGCGACACCATCCTGATTCACACGCAGGACAACTATTGGTGCGACGCGCCCTTCGAGCAGATGGAAGGTTTTGAGATTGCCGGAGAGGACAAAGTATTCTATCCCGCCGAGGCCCGCCACTTCTGGCAGCCTGGTGGCGGCTATTGGGACGAAGCCATCATGGTCACCTCGCCGAAGGTGAAGAAACCCGTGGCTGTACGCTATTGTTTTAAGAACTTCCAGATTGGCAACGTGAAGAACGGAGGCAACATGCCCCTCTTCCCGTTCCGTACTGACAATTGGTGAAGAATTCATGTGGAAGTGTTTTTAGGTTTTGTAAATAAAATGCTTGAAAATTCACGTTAAGCTCTTAAATTTTATCGTTAATTGAAAAAAAAGTTGTACCTTTGCAGCCGAAAGGCTGCGAAAGGCTACGGGTAGGCGACCAACGGTCGGGAATGACTGCTCACGCTCGGCAATTGATGCAAGCATCATTGCTCTCGCTTAACCGCAGTTGTGCGGCGTGAACGCCGCTAAAGCGATAAAGCAGGAGACATGTGACAAACGTTGTTCTCCTTTCGC
>JAFYDA010000093.1 GCA_017545045.1 Prevotella sp.
GCGAAAAACTGGTCCATATCCACGTGAATGACTTTCATACCAATTCGCGTCCAAAGATACGAAGAAAATATGTAAAACGCGATATTTTACATAAAAACATGGCGCCAGAATACGATATTTTACATAATAACACTGCATTTTGAAACTGTAGTTTTGACATTTATCATCCCAAGGCCTGGGAAAAAAGTCCCACGGCCTGGGACAAAAATCCCAAGGCTTGGGAAAAATCTGGGGAGCCTCCGCGTGGTGATGGGGAGCTCCCCATGATGAAAAGGAGGCTCCGTGTGCCCGCCCGGTACAGGGAATGTCCTCAGATTTTAACCTTTTGTCATTTTTCATCGGGTCTCAAATCACTCATTTCAACCGTTACAGATTTCAAATCACTCGCAAACATAGTCAAAATTTAATCCTTGCTGCAAATAGCACAACAGAATTGGTCCCGCTGTGCTTGGGACATTCCCGCTGCAAATTTACACAAACAGGAACAATTGCACAAGGATTTTCGAAAAAAATATTTGACTAAAATTTGACTACTGAGAATCAGTCAATTACAAAGAATTGACTATAAAAATTGACTCAGTAAAGCAGGAGCAGACCGGCGAAGGCGGCGTAGCAGATCATGCGGATGGGGTTGATTTTCAGATAGCCAGTGCCGTAGGCCGTAGCGGCAAAGAGTGCAACGCTGATGAAGAACTGCCAGGGGTTTTCTGTCGGTGTGGAGAAGTTCTCGGCGTTGCAGAGCAAAAGCGTGGCGGCGGCAAGGAGCCCCACAACGGCAGGGCGCAGGCCGGCGAAGACGGAGCGGACAGGACGTGTGTTCATGTACTTCATGAACATGCGGCTAATGAGAATCATGAGGATAAGCGACGGCAGGACGAGGGCGAGGGTGGCCGTTGCGGAGCCCAGCACGGCCATCGGTTCGCCATAGCCGGCGTTGTGGATGGCGGTGTAGCCGCAATAGGTGGCGGAGTTGATGCCGATGGGGCCGGGGGTCATCTGGCTGATGGCCACGATGTCGGTAAATTCTGCCGTTGACAGCCAGTGGGTGCGTTCCACCGTCTCGTGCTGAATCAGCGACAGCATGCCGTAGCCGCCACCGAAGCCAAAGAGGCCGATTTTGAAGAACGTGATGAAAAGGTCGAGAAAAATCATAAGCCTATCCTTTATTTAGACTCCCCTCCCTCGGAGAGAGGGTGGGGGTGGGCTTTCCCCCAAAGATACCCTGCTATACCCGCTATCAGTATAATATAAATAGGTGAAACGCCGAGGAGCCAGATGAGCAGTGCTGATACGACGGGAATCCAGCAGTTGGTCCAGCCTATTTTTGCCGACTGTGCCATGCGGAACGTGGGCACGGCAATGAGGGCCACGACGGCGGGACGGATGCCTCGGAACATGGCAGCAATGACGGGATTGTCCTTGAAGGCGGCAAAGAAGATGGCGATGGCGAGGATGATGAGAAAGGAGGGTAGGGCGGTGCCGGTAGCTGTGGCGATGGCACCGCGCACCTTCTGCAGTTTGTAGCCCACGAAGACGGCGATGTTGATGGCGAAGACGCCAGGGCAACTCTGCGCAATGGCTATCAGGTCGAGCATCTCGTCCTTTGATACCCATTGCTTGCGGTTCACCACTTCTTCCTCAATCAAAGGTATCATGGCATATCCACCACCAAGGGTGAATATGCCAATCTTAAAGAAGGTCTTGAATGATTCCCAGTAAATGTTCACTTTCCGTGCGGTAGCAAATTCTTCACTCTTCACTTTTCACTCTTCACTTCTGAGCCTCTACCCATTTACGTGCATTGACGAAGGCCTCAATCCAAGGTGTCACCTCGTCGTTGCGGCGATTGGCGGGATACCAGGCGTTCTGCCAGGGGAAGACGGCACGTTCCAAGTGTGGCATCATGCAGAGATGACGACCGTCGGCTGAGCAGATACCGGCCACGTCGTAGTCAGAGCCGTTGGGGTTGGCGGGATAACCATGATAATTGTACTTGGCAATCACGTTATACGTGCTCTCTGCTTCTGGCAGTGAGAATTTTCCTTCGCCGTGAGCGACCCACAGGCCGAGCTTCGATCCGCTCAGTGAGCCGAACATCACGCTGTTGTTCTGAGGAATGCTCAAGGTGATGAACTCACTCTCGAACTTATGCGAATCGTTGTGCAGCATTTTTGCTCCTGCTGCGCCAGTAAGGCCGAGCTCAACCATCAGCTGGCAACCGTTACAGATACCTAATGAGAGGGTGTCCTTGCGGGCATAGAACTTGTCGAGCGCCTCCTTAGCCTTAGGGTTGAAGAGGAAGGCACCAGCCCAACCCTTAGCTGAACCGAGCACGTCGGAGTTAGAGAAACCACCGCAGAATACAATCATGTTGATATCCTCCAGTGTCTCGCGACCAGAAATCAGGTCGGTCATCATCACATCCTTCACGTCGAAACCAGCCAAATACAGGCAGTAAGCCATCTCACGCTCACCGTTGGTTCCTTTCTCGCGAATGATGGCAGCCTTGGGTGTTGTGTCTGTTGCTGTGCCACAGCAACCAACTGAGCGGCGTGGGTTGAGACCATACTGCGCCAGCGTGCCCTTGAAGCCCTTATTGAACTTCATCTCAATGGGCTGCTTCTTGTAGTTCTCGAAGCGCTCCTTAGCCTTGCCGTTGAAGCTCTGCTTGCGGTCGAGAAGATAGCTGGTCTTGTACCAAACGTCGCGCAGGGCATCGATGTCGAAAGTCTTCTCCTCGTCGCCAGCCTTGACGACGATGGTACGGCTGTTCTCAACGGGATAACCAATCTTAGCGAAGCCAACGCCTGCATCCTCCATAAACTCTTTGAACTCGAACTTATGCTCGTCGCTGACCTCGATGATGACGCCAGGATTCTCAGCAAAGAGCGCCTTCACGATATCACCATCCTTGCAGATGTCGTGCAGGTTGATGTGCATACCGCCCTTCGTGTTGGCGAAGCACATCTCGAGCAGAGTGGTGATGAGACCACCAGCAGAGATATCGTGACCAGCCATAATCCAGCCCTTCTCAATCATCTGCTGGATAGCCATGAATGCATCAGCAAAGTACTCGGCGTTCTTAACTGTAGGAACATCGTCGCCCACCTTACCTAGACTCTGAGCAAAGGCAGAACCACCCAGGCGCTGCTCGTCGAAGCTGAAATCGATATGATAGAGTGATGCATTCTTATCGTTCACCAATACAGGCGAAACCACCTTCTTGATGTCG
Organism: Prevotella sp.; assembly: GCA_017545045.1. Lineage (GTDB taxonomy): Bacteria > Bacteroidota > Bacteroidia > Bacteroidales > Bacteroidaceae > Prevotella. The sequence continues at coordinate 3,233 of JAFYDA010000093.1, forward strand.
CTTACCTCACCACCAGCAGAAACAATCACAGTTCCCGGAGAGATAATCTTCTCGCCATTCGGATACTGTTGAGAGAGTGAGAGCGAGTCCTTACCTGTGGGCACGTTGATGTGCAGGTCGCAGCAGAAGTCGCTCAGTGCCTTCACACCAGCATACAAGCGGGCATCCTCACCCTCCTGAGAGCGGCAAGGCCACATCCAGTTAGCACTCAGTGAAAGCGAATCCATACCCTCAGCGAGTGGAGCCCAAACGATATTCGTCAGTGCCTCTGCAACAGAAAGTACAGAACCAGCGGCAGGATCAGCCAGACCAGCCTGAGGTGCATGACCAAGGGCTGTAGCGATACCCTTCACACCACGATAGTCGAGGGCAACAACACCACAGTCGCTCAGAGGCAACTGAATCTCACCCTGACACTGCTGACGTGCTATCTTACCTGTCACAGAACGGTCAACCTTGTTAGTCAACCAGTCCTTACAAGCCACAGCCTCCAACTGGAGCACACGGTCGAGGTATTCATCTATCTTATCCTGACTGTAGGTCACGTCAGTATAGTGGCGCTCTACAGTATTATCCTTCATGATAGTCTTTGGTGAGTGACCGAACATCTGAGCCACATCCAGATCGAATGGTTTAACGCCATCGCCCTGCTTGAACGAGAAGTGAGCATCGCCAGTAGTTTCACCTACTACATACAGCGGAGCACGCTCGCGCTCAGCAATCTTACGTACATGCTCGATATGCTTCTCGTCGATAAGCAAGCCCATACGCTCCTGACTCTCGTTAGCGATGATTTCCTTAGAGCTCAGAGTCTTGTCGCCAATAGGCAATTTGGTCATGTCAATCTCACCACCGCACTCCTCAACGAGCTCAGAGAGACAGTTGAGGTGACCGGCTGAACCATGGTCGTGGATAGAAACAACGGGGTTCACATCCTCCTCACACAGGGCACGAACCAAGTTGTATGCACGCTTCTGCATCTCAGGGTTAGCACGCTGAACGGCATTCAGCTCGATACCATTGCTATAGCGACCCGTATCAACAGATGATACAGAACCGCCACCAAGACCGATACGGTAGTTATCACCACCAACCACAACCACCTTGTTGCCTTTCTGAGGCTCCTTCTTCAGGCAGTCGCGCTTGGTACCATAACCCACACCACCAGCCAGCATAATCACCTTATCGTAAGCGTACTTGGTCGAGTTTGTGGCTGTGCCACAGCCACATGCATCCTCCTGATGCTCAAACGTCAGCACCGAACCGCAAATCAGCGGCTGCCCAAACTTATTTCCGAAGTCAGAAGCACCATTCGAAGCCTTGATAAGAATCTGCTCAGGTGTCTGATACAACCACTGGCGAACAGGAAGAATATTCTCCCAATCTCTTGTAAGTGAAGAGTGAAGAGTGAAGAATGAAGAATTTGCTTCCGCATCGTCAAGACGAGGATAGGCTGTCATGTAAACGGCAGTACCAGCGATAGGCCATGAACCTACACCGCCACCCATACGGTCGCGGATCTCACCACCAGTACCTGTAGCGGCACCATTGAATGGCTCTACTGTTGTGGGGAAGTTATGCGTCTCGGCCTTCAGCGAAATCACACTCTCGATATCCTTGATGCGGAACCAATCGCTGGTTGACTGATCGGCAGGTGCAAACTGCTCAACCACAGGACCCTGTGCAAAGGCCACATTATCCTTATAGGCAGAGAGAATCTTGTTGGGGTTTTCCTGTGTCGTCTTCTTAATCATTGCGAAGAGCGAACTCTCCATCTCCTTGCCGTCGATGATAAAGGTACCACCGAATATCTTATGACGGCAGTGCTCAGAGTTGATCTGTGCAAAACCGAAGATTTCAGAATCGGTCAACGGGCGACCGTTCTGCTTCTCCAGTCCATGTAGATACTCGATTTCCTCTGGGCTCAGGGCCAGACCTTCCTGCTCGTTATATTCCTCCAGATTGTCCACATACTTGATGGGCTCAGGCTTGATGTTGATGGTAAAAATGTCCTGATTCAGGCCATTGTACATACGCTGCAACATCTCGTCGTGCTCGGCATCCTTACTGGCAGCGGGGAAATACTCTTCTATACGAGAAATGCCGTTGAGCCCCATATTCTGAGTGATCTCAACAGCATTTGTTGACCAAGGGGTCACCATTTCACGGCGAGGGCCGACGTAGTATCCCTCTAATTTTTCTGCCTCTAACAATTCTGCATTGCCGTAAAGCCAGCAGAGTTCTTTGGTTTCTTCCTGTGTGAGTGGACGAGTGGTTTCGGTCGCAATCACACTCTTCTGCGGAGTTTTAAAAAAGAAGATCATAGTTATGTTTATTTTTTATTCTGTTTTTGACCTTTTTCCTGACTGATTCTTTCCCGTGTGTTCTTAAGCAGCCAGGAGGCAACAAGGATCTTATTGCGCAGGCTGGACTTGTAGTCAGGGTGTTTTTTCAGGAAAGCCTCTGTGTCCTGCAGGGCTTCCTGGCTTTTGTGGTGCCCATAGAGGGCGTTGAGCCAGTTGGTGGCGAAGAAAATATCGCTGGATTCCTGAATTCGTTGGAGTGAATTCAGGCTTGACGTTATGTAGGCGTTGTTGTCCGGCTCCCTGACGTCGGCACATAGCAAGCGTAAAAGAGCCAATGCCCATGGCTCGTGTGGACGGTTCTCTGCTTTTAGAATAGCGTTGAACAGCTTATGCTGCTCCTGTTTGTCGGGAGTGCAGCCCCTACTGATATAGTCGAACTCCTCCCGCAACTGGTCGGTCTTCAGCTGTCGCCGCTCCTGACTGATGATCTCACTCCACTGCGTCGGGCGCATGATAGCCAGTCGATAGGCCATTTCCATGTAGTCGTGTTCGTTGAAGAGGGGGTCGGAGTGGCTGCTCCATATCTTATATATTTGGTTAAGTACGTCAGGTGATGTGGCGTTGGGAGCCATCTGGCGGATGATGGCTTGGCGGCATTCGGCAGTCTTGTTCTCTGGAAGCAAGTCCATGATGCACTGCTCCAGCGTCTGTCGCTCGTTTTGGGGACGGTCAAAGGCTATCCTGAACATGTGGCTCAGTGCTGTCTTCATAATCAGAGGATTCTTCTCCTTGGTCATGTTCCGGTACAGTTCTCCGAAATAGCTTGCGGGAATACGGCCCATCAGATAGTTGTCGTAGAGCGTCAGTAACAACGCAAAGCGATGCAGGTCTCCGCGAGTGACGATGAGGCGCAGGGCCAGCCTCTGGGTGTAGTAGTCATCCATAGTGAAATGCCCATAGCCTCGGCCGTCGTAGTTAGGAATGATACTGCTGGGACGGTTTCCGATGTTCACGGTGACCGTAGGCTGTTGCATGTCGATGGTTACGGTGCGGCTGCGGTCAAGGTCGTAGATGAGGCGTATGTCGAATTTCTGTCTCCAGAAGATGCCGCGACCGTAGGGGTCTTTCTGGCTGACAATGAGCTTGCCGTCCTGATAGGTGGTATGAATGATGGGCATGCCTTTTTGTTTCACCCAGATATCACTGAACTGGCGGATGCCGGCGGAGGGCACCTGTTTGTCGAGAGTCTCTATGAGGTCATCCCATGAAGCGTTCTTGAAATAGTTGTTCACCAGATATTTCTTGAGACCAGCCTGTAGCTGCTTCGGCCCCATGATTTCTTCCAGAAAGCGCATCATGACGGGAGCCTTGTCGTAGATGATATCATCATAAAGCAGTGATGCGTGGTTCAGGTTTTGCAGATTCTGGGCTATGGGATGAGTGCCCTCTGTACGGTCTAATGCCATGGCACGGGCCTGATAGGTCATAAGGAAGTTCAGGTCGTGGTCAATCTTGGTAAAGTGACGGCGTGTGATTTTTGATGCAAAGAAATTTGCAAAGACTTCCTTGGCCCACACGTCTTCAAACCATTTCAGTGAGACCATGTTACCAAACCACTGATGTGCCGTCTCGTGAGCTATCAGCTCCATCCGGCTAAGCTGCTCGTCCTGTGAAGGATGGCTGCCAAGAAACAGACGACGGTCGGTGAGCAGAATGGCACCAGGATGTTCCATGCCGCTAAACTGGAAACCGGGAAGGATGATGAGTCCGAATTCGTTGAAGGGATATTTCAGACCGGTGTAACTCTCCATCCAGCGAATAGACTCGCCAACTTGGTCGAAAATAGTCTCTATCTGTTCCACCTTTTGTGGGTCTTGCTCACGATACAAGGCACGGATAGTATATCCTTCACGCTGGCCTTTCTTCTCTTTGAAACGACCTGCCACAAAAGAATAGAGGTAGGTGGGAATTGGATAATTACTCTCGCTGATAATGGCATTCCATTCCTTAGGCAGATTCAACTGCGTGTTGAACGTTGCTCGCATGTCGGGTTGGTCGAAGCAAGGGAAGCACGAACGCGCTTGGTCGGGGACAAACAGCGTGTACAAGTATTCGGCATTGCGGTTCAGGGCCTTGTCGGTACTTTTAAAGTCTATACTGATGCTGTTGAGTCCTTGTTTTGTCTGCTTGGCTGGTATGACAATGTGTTCGTTCTTCAGAACAACACGCCTCTTCTTACCGTTCACAAGACAAAACTCAGGAATCGTTCCTTGGAAATCAAGAACAACCTCTGTCTTCTCGTTCATGTAAAAAGTAATGAACGCGGTGCCGTCTAATACGGCTTTGGTGTCTAATGGAACATTGAAAGTTAAATCGTAATGGATGTTAGTGATGCGATTGGCACGCCATTCGGCAAGTTCCTTCGAAACGCCTTTTTCGTAGGACTGAGCCTCTGCACTGAACCATGCCGGAATAAGCATGATCATTAATGTAAGGTATAATTTCTTCATTATATGACAAAATTTGCCTGCAAAGGTACAAAAAAGAACTGATATATCAGCATTTTTTTTAAGAAAGGCCATCGTTAGGGGAGGTTAAATAAATATAAAGAAACAAACAATTCTTTCATTTTGTTCTATCAATGATTAAATTTGCAACCGCTAACACGTCATTTTGTCGTGTAATGTTTCATTCAAATTGAAGGTTATGAAGAAAAATGTTTTTATGTTAATGGCCGTAGCTGGGCTAATGCTTGCCAGTTGCGGAAGTAAGAAAGAACTCTTGAACTGTCAGACGGAGAACAGGTCTCTGACTGCTAGTCTGCAGGCTGCTAAGGAGGATCTGGCGGGTAAGAATTCACGCGTGGCCAGTCTTGAGGAACAGCTTGCTGCTCAGAAACGGGAGCTGGCTGAACAGAAAAAAGCCTACGCTGCCTTGCAGAAGTCGCTGGACAAAAGTCTGACGAATGCCTCTCAGAATAATGTGTCGATAGAAAAACTGGTCGACCAGATTAATGAGTCTAACCAGTATATTCGTCATTTGGTAGAGGTGAAGTCGAAAAGTGATTCGCTGAATCTTGTCCTACAGAACAATCTTACCCGTTCACTCTCTAAGGAGGAAATGAAAGAGGTTGACGTACAGGTGCTGAAAGGTGTTGTCTATATTTCCTTGGCAGACAACATGCTCTACAAGAGCGGATCGTACGAGATTAACGACCGTGCTTCGGAGACCCTGTCGAAAATTGCAAAAATCATCAAGGACTACAAGGACTACGATGTGCTGATTGAGGGTAATACAGATGATGTCCCCATCAAGCGAGAGAATATCCGTAATAACTGGGACCTTTCTTGTTTGCGTGCATCGTCGGTAGTTCAGGCTTTGCAGAATAAGTATGGTGTAGACCCGAAACGTCTGACTGCTGGTGGACGTGGTGAGTACAATCCTTTGGCTGGTAATGATACAGAAGTTGGCAAGCAGCGCAACCGCCGTACCCAGATTATCATTACACCGAAGCTTGATGAGTTTATGGATTTGATTGGTCAGGCTCCTGAGACAAAGTGACACTCCTGTAGACTCTTATATAATATATTATAAGGTAAGAAAGATTTTCAGCTTGATTTATGTCAGGCTGAAAATTTTTTTTGCGGAAAATATAAAAATAATTGCAAAAATATTTGGATGTAACTGGAAAAAGCAGTACCTTTGCATCCGCTTTCGCTCAGAATCGGGCGTTAGGCGATTTAGGAAAGAGTTCTTTGAGTTGTTTTTCATAACAGACAGAGTAGTACAAGAAGCACGGCGTCATATATATGTCGCCGAGGTAAGCGAGCCGCCGGCTTTTGTTGCCGGAGGCCACCTGTGACAGTATAGTCAGTCACCGTGTGCGTCCATTATTTTGTATCGCA
>JAFYDA010000094.1 GCA_017545045.1 Prevotella sp.
ACATAAAAAAGAAATTTGAGAGAGAGCTAACAAGATTGTTTAACAGAAAAAAAACTAAATTTTTAATTAACTTTATTTATTAACTTTTTAAAACTTTACAGTTATGAAAAAGCTATTATTTATGTTTGCAACTGCAGCCCTCGTGCTGTCAGCTTGCTCCAGCGAGGACGACATCGTCCAGAACGGTGGTTCGCCAGCACAACTGGGTGCCGCAGCTGATGCTGTAGGCTTCGACGTGTACACCCAGCAGTCAACCAATGTGACCAAAGCCGGTCTGGAGGGCACCATGACCACCAACCGCATGCAGCGCTCAGAAGCTAACGGCGGTGGCTTCGGCGTTTATGCTTTCTTGACAGAGGATACAGATCCTGATGCTGCGGTGGCTACTGGTTACCAACCTGGCGATGGCTCCACGGCAAATGTTCCCAACTTCATGGCAAACGAAAAGATTCTCTGGAACAGCACGAATCTGGGATGGTATTACAGCCCCTTGAAGTACTGGCCTAACGAGACCAACAGAGACTCACAGACGACTCCTGCCGCTATGACAGGAGATGGTACGAACACCCACCTCGATCGTCTGACCTTCTTTGCTTACGCTCCTTATGTTGCAACCGGTGCAGGTACTACTGGTATTACGGCAATTACTGATAACGGAGGTCTGTTGAGTACTGTTAAAGTTTCCGATCCCACTATTGCATGGACAGCAACTGCAAATGTTGCCGACTTCAATCCTAACGAGGGTGTTGACCTCCTTTGGGGTGTTGCTCCTTCCGGTGGCTTGAGCTATACCGCCGTAAATGGAACGACTGTTACAGTTCCTGAAGGTCGGCCTCTGATTGATATGATTAAGCCCAATGTGAACACCAGCATGAAGTTCCTCTTCAACCACGCTCTGGCCCGCTTTGGTGTCACTGTAGTGGCAGCTGTCGATCAGGTTGCTCCTGGTGGTAAGCTGGATCCCAACACCAAGATTACCGTTAATACAGTTAAGATTTCCGGTCCTTTCGGAACATCAGGTGAACTGAATCTGAATAATGGTGTGCATAATAATATTGCTAACTGGACAAAGTCTGGTGCTACCAGTATTGGTGATGCAACAACGACAATTCCTGATGCAGATATTACCGTTGACGCTCAAATTGCACAGAACCTCAAATATGCCGGTGTACACACCTTTGGTTCTTATTCACCGCAAAGTGTTGTTGGTGTAACTACTGCTAAGCAGGATCTGCTTGATCCTTCTACCAAGTGGTTCAACAAGTTGGCTGCTGCTCCTGCTTACAATCCTGGTAAGAAGTACTATACTGACGAGGGAACCACAGAGGCACATGCAAAACTTGCCAATGGTTCAAAAGCTCAGATTGATGGTAAGTGGGGTTTCTTCTACACAGAATCTGCTGGTGTCTATACAAAGCAGTCTGCTGACGACGTTACTCCTGCTTATCCTACATTACCTTCTGCAGTATTCTATTTTGTGAAGGTTGCAAAGACCTATACTATTAACAATGCTGATGCTACAACCTATCCAAGTGCATCTACTCAATTGTATACAATTGATGCTGCCGCAAATGACGGTTCTGATGAAGCCAAGGCTCCGACTTTTGCAACTGCGGGATTAGCATCTACCCATGATTTTACTGATGCCGGAGAGAACGGTAAAGTATATTACGAACTCGAAGCTGTTCAGGTTCCTTACACAGATCTGCCATACGCATATGACCCTGCTGGAACATATTATGAGGCAGAACGTAACTACCTCTATGTAGTTCCCACGAACAATGTTGCGGCTCAGAATTCTGGTCTTACTCCTGGCCAAGAAACGGCTCTGCGTACAATCAAGGTACAGATCGAGTACTATATCACTACTGAGGATGCCAAGATTCAGGGTGGCCGTACTCAGACCAAGAACGTTGTTACCAAGGAAGTCGTTCTCCCCAGCCTTGCTAACGGTAAGAGCTACAACTTGAACCTCGTGCTGGGTCTGACTTCTGTTAAGATCGAGGCTGAGGTTGACGACTGGAAGGTTGTTAACAGCCAGGTTGACCTGCCCCAGAACACTGGTGAGTAATCTCTGTGTAGCTTATATGTACAGTTAAGGGAAAAATAATGCCCTCAAAAGGGAAAATAGTCCCCTGACTGAATAAAAAACATCCGATTCATGAGGTGGTGGCGGCAACGCCGCCGCCTCATGAATACAAAAAAAATAAAAAAAATAAAAATAATGTACGCGCGTAGATATGCGTGAGAGATACGGCATAATTTTGGCGCTTGTAATGCTCTTGATGACAGGGTGTTCAGCCGACGATGTGGTCATGGAGAAGATGACGGCACCGGAGGAGGGCGGCGTGGCCATATCTTTCTGCTGCAACTACGACGACGAAACGCCCATAACAAAGGCAGGACACCTGGGGGAGATGAACGATGAAGACCTCCACACCACAGGATTCGGCGCGATGGCCAGTGTGACTGCTGACAAGAAACCGACTCTAATGTACAACCAAGAGGTGGCGTTCACCCTCGTGGGCGATCTGGATGACCCCAAAAAGGGATATTGGAGTTATGCTCCTAAGAAGTACTGGCCTACAGATCTGACAGATTGCTACATCAGCGCCTACGCTCCCTATGTGGAGCCGTCAGACTTAGAAGGCCTTCCGGCGGACGAGACCGGCATCTATGGCATCTCTGCCAACAACGTGGCACCCTATATCGACTACCGACGCTGCGAGAAGCCCGGTGAGCAGGTCGATCTGCTGTGGTACTACGAGGAGCCGAGCGCCATTCCGGCAGCAACGGCACTGAATGAGGCCGGTACGCTGGCCATGAAGATGCGCCACGCTTTGGCGCGACTGGATATCAAGGTGGCGCTGGCCGCTGATCCCGGCACCACGAAGGTGCTGATAGAAGAAATCATCCTGACTGGCAAGATGGCCAAGACGGGACGACTGTCACTGTGCAGTCAAACCACCGAGGGTAGCGGTGTGGACACGAAATACTACCCCGTATGGACGAACCAGGAATTCGATAAGGACGGCGATGTCCCTATCGATCACACATTCAAAATTAAAAATGCAGACAATGATCCTGAGAGCTATGGCATCATAGAATCTCAGGTGCGATATATACCGAATCTGCCGTACGGCTGGCAGCCCGCAGGACTGAGTACGACGCCGCAGGACGCCCTGAACACGGGCGACCGCAAGGGCTACGTCTATCTGATTCCGCAAGATGAGCTGCCCCTGACGATCACAGTAAAATATAAGAAGTGGGTGGAAGGCGAAGCCGAGCCTACTTCGGGCGCCAAGACCACGACAGTCACACCGACGTCGATAGCCAACCCGCTGAGAGGCAACAAGACTTATACGTTGAACCTGACACTAAGCGGAATTTAATTGAGATTTGAGGTTTGAGATTTGAGATTTGAGGTTTGAAGAACTTAGTTACGATAATAGGAATTATTTGTCTGATGGCTTGTAGCAACGAGGAGCCTGTGACGACGGTGACGACGATGGACGGGATGACGCCCATCGCCATCGGAGACGCCTACACCGCTCAGCCTACACGCAGCAGCGCGGCCTACTCGGTGGAGCAGGGCATCGATGCCGGTCAGAGCATCGGCGTATATGCCTATTACCACGACGGCAGCACATGGGATGCCGACGAGGCCTACAACACGGCCAATCCCGAAGCACCCAAGCGCCTGATCCCCAACTTCATGTGGAACCAGCAGGCCACCTGTCTGGAGAAGGGCGGCAACTTCAGCTATTCACCACTGAAATACTGGCCCAACGAGTCGGAAGACAAGCTCTCGTTCATCGCCTACTTCCCCTATACCGCAGAGAGCCCGGGGCATACGGATACGCCCGAATATCCCGACAACGCCACAGGTCTGAGGACCCTGTTCTCGAACAGCGACGCGGGTCTGCCCAGCTTCCGCTTCACCGTGAAGGAGTCGGCCGACGATCAGGTGGACTTCCTCGTGTCGGAACTGCTGCCCAACCTGCCCAACGGCACCAGCGCTGTGTCGCCCGGCAATCCCGACGACCGCAGCACGCTGACGGTGACTGACCGCGTGCGCTTCCTGTTCCACCACATGACCTCAAAGGTGGAGTTTCGCATCGTGGCAGCGACGGAGGTGCGCAAAGACATCTCCCACTTCCTCCTGAAGAGCTTCAGTGTGAGCCATCTGTACAAGGACGGAAAGCTGACGCCCACCTACAACACAAGCACAGGCGAGACATCCTATGCCTGGAGCGAGCAGAGCGCCAAGCACGGCACGAGCCCGGCCTACAGCTTCCCCCTGAAGACGATGACGGGCTATCTGATGATGCCGCAGACGCTGAGCAACGACGTGAAGCTGAGCATCAGCTACGACGTCACCTTCAAGAGCGACGGCACCACCTACACCTATGATGGCGAGGGCCGTCTGGTGCCGCAACAAGACTACACCTACAGCAACGACGCCACGATACAGCTGAACACCATGAAGCGGACGGGCACAGACACCCCGCTGACGGAGTGGCTGCCCAACCACCACTATGTGTACTACATACGCATCGGTGCCGAAACCATCGAGTTCACCGGACAGGTGGTAGAGTGGCTCGATACTGTTGAGATAGATGATATAGAAATTCAAGAACCGTAGTTTATTGAGATTTGAGGTTTGAGATTTGAGGTTTGAGGTTTGAGAATTGAGATTTGAGAATTGAGATTTGAGGTTTGAGGTTTTATAACGAGATAACGTGATAACGACATTACGATATAACGCGCTTTGGTTGATGATCGCCTTTGTGGCGGGACTCATCTTCGCCGCCTGCTCTGACAGCGACTCGCCGGACAATCCGCTGCAGCCTGTCCCCGGCCAGACGACAAAGGCGGAGCGTGAGATGGGCTTCTCCTGCCGCTTCGCAGAGCCGACGACACGCGCTGCGGGCGATGGCGAATACACCACGGAGATGCTGAAAGCGAGCGGCTTCGGCGTGTATTGCTGGTACACGGGCTCTAATCACTTCGATCCCGCCTTCACGGCGCCCAACACACATATCAAGGACTATCTGGGTGATAAAGGCCAGCTGCTGATGAACAACCAGAAGGTGGTGTGGGACGGCACACGCACAATTTGGACCTACACCCCGAAGAAATACTGGCCCATCAACCGGGATGAGCTGCTGACGCTGCGGGCCTACGCCCCCTATAGCAGCTACGTGATGACCGACGTGCACGGCATGCCGCAACTGCCTGTGGTGCTGGGCACAACAACGAAGAATACCCGTCTCTACGGCAACGACTACCATGAAGGCAGTCAGCACGACCCGCTGTGGGGCACAGGGCGACTGGTGTTGCCCGGCGGCGAATACGACCGCGAGGACGGTCATGAGAAATACGGTAGTCTCTACGACAACATCACCTACGAGATGAGCGGCGACTACCGCTTGGCCAATCCCAGCGAGGCGCGCAACGGCACCATCGACTGGTTCTTCCATCACGGCATGTCGTGCCTGATGTTCACCTGCACCGTCATTGCCGACCCGGGCTGCGACAAGGTGACCATCCGGAGCATCGAGATAAATGATCTCTACACCCGGGGCTTGTTGAGCCTGAGCAGTCCTACCGCCACGGAGTCGGAGAAACCTGTATGGAACCAACGCGACGGCAACATGAGAGTCAGACTCTCAAATGCAGATGCAGAGAGTGTTGATGAAACGGACAGCACCGATCTTGCCAGCAAACCGCTCAAGATTGACATCACCGACTCGTCGCAACCAACAGGTCCCGTCAACCTGATTGACCCCAATAAGGGTCTGCTCATCATCCCGCGCGAGTTTGCGACTGGCGAAGGAATGAAGGTGACCGTCTCCTACACGATTGACAGTGAGACGGAACTGTTGTTTGCCGTAGGAACCGTCAAGCGAAACTTCGACGGCAACACCAAATACACGGTGGAGCTGAAGCTGACACCGGCAACAAAGGGTCTGGAGATAGAAATCGTACAGTCGGCCTTCACACCGTGGAGCGATGGCGGCACCGGAGAACAGGAGGTATATAATTGGTGAGAAGAGAATTGAGGTTTGAGATTTGAGACTTGAGATTTGAGGATTGAGATTTGAAAGAGATTAAGAATCATATTATCGCATTGATGGCAGCGGTGCTGCTGGCCGCTTGTTCGGACGACAGCAATGAGCTGGTGCCGGACACGCCGGAGCAGGCAGAAGAAGAGAAGGGGCTGGCGATGGACTTGTCGGCTTCGGCTCCCGACTTTGTGAATGCTGCGGAGCCCGAAGAAATGGCGAGAGAAACTCTGCGCGGCACGAGCGAAGCAATCACCCGCAGCTGGACGCCACCCTCCGGCTATTTCCTCTATAGCGAGTTCAACGACGATCACGGCAACACCTATCAAAACTTTGCCAGCAACGACCTGACGAGAAAGAGCATCAATGTCTTCTTCACCCGCGCTACCGGGGATGAGCCAACTCCTGTAGCCCCGGAAGACCCCACATACCCCAGATACGCTAACTACCCCTATCACGGACGACTGAGCTACAAGAGTTCAACCGAAAAGTGGCAATTGTCCATTAGAAAGGTTAAGCCAGAGCTTGTTCTAGCAGGCGACTACTACGTCTATGGCTTCACTCCCAGCGCGGCCGCCGACGATGCCGTCATTGAAAGACTTCCTGAGCCTGACGGTGACTTTAAGAACGGCGCCAAGCTGACTATCAAGGGACTGCGTACGGCAGGCTACGATGCCTGCGTCATCATCGGAGCCAAGGAAGGTCCCGACATAGACCACGACAATGGGCTGGTAGCCGGTGACTTTAAGTTCGATTTGAAGACGGGCGAGAGTGTCAAGAACTACCTCTACCTGCTCTTCGACCACCTCGGCTCGGCACTGAGCATCAGCATCAAGGTGGACGGCACCTACAACACACTGCGCACCATTAAACTGAAACAGCTGTCACTCCAGACGGC
>JAFYDA010000095.1 GCA_017545045.1 Prevotella sp.
ACAACCTGCCAGCGGCAGAACAGCCAGTAGGCCAGCCAGGTGAAGAGGGCGATGAGGCCGGTATTAACGATAATCCAGAAGATAAATTGTTTCGTAGCTTCATCAAGTGGAACTGGTCCGTCACGGTACCCCAGCATATTGGCCGTTGCGACGACGCTGGCAAACAGGGTGACAAGCACGGCAGAGGTGGCAATGAAGTGGAACTTCTTGAAGAACACACCGCCCAGCAGGAAGAAGGCATGGATGGTAATGAGGGCGGTGTACTGCGAGGTAACACTCAGCAGGTTGTCACCCGTGTACTCTCCTGATGGGAAGGTCCGTGTATGCGGGAATATCTTGAAGAAATCGTCGGCAGCCGACTGCACGGGGTAGTCTGTCATCGTGAGGTAGGCCATGTGAATCAGGTCGGCCACAAAGAACGTCAGCAGGCCTCCCACTACGGAGAATACCAACAGATAGATCCAGCGCGACAGGAACTTTTCCAAGTTCGAGGCAGGCAGCATCAGCCAGGCAATGCGCTGCTGCTTCTTCTGCTCGCCACGATAGAGCGTGCTGGCACTGATGAGGAAGAAGATGAACATAGCTATTGCGCTGAACGCCCCGACTGCCTCGCAGATGGCGCTAACCCTCATCATCATCCGTGTCTCAGGGTTCTGTTCATAGTCAAATATGGAGTCATGGATACCGATGTTATGGGCAAACCAGAAGAAGAACAGATAGAGCAGCACCATACAGAGCGCACCCCACATCATGGCCTTGCGGCCTTCAACGAAATCGAGCTTCAGCACGCGCCCGAAGCGTGTCATATCAAACTGTTTCATTTTACCAATCCTTTCGTTACAGCGTTAAACAATAGTTCAAGATTCACCTGCGTCTCGGCCTGGCCTTCCTGACGAAGGGCCATCACCGCGTTGCCTTGCAGCGTCGGTTCGGCATAAAGCACACCGTCCATCTCGCCCGGCTGGCGATACTCAAACACGTATTTCTCCATAATCTCCTGCACGGAGGCGTTGAGCAGCAGCTCGCGCTGGTTCAGCATCAGGATGTGGTCGAGCAGCGCCTCCACGTCGTGAACCTGATGCGTCGAGATGATGATGGTCTGGTCGTCGCTCATATTCTGTGCCACCGTCTTGCGGAACTGCGACTTCGAGGGGATGTCCAGTCCGTTGGTCGGCTCGTCCATCAGCAGCAGCTTAGTGTTCGTGGCCAAGGCGAACGACATGAAGACCTTCTTCTTCTGACCCATCGACAGCGCACTGAGATCGAGGTTGGCCGTCAGTTCAAAGTCGTGCAGACAAGCCTCCAAACGTTCCTGGCTAAAACGTGGATAGAACGGCGCGTTCAGCTCCACATAGCGCTTCAGCGTCATCGACGGCAGTTCGAACTCCTCAGGCACGAGGAAAATCTCCTCCAGCACCTCCGCCGGTCTTTTGTATGTTGCGATGGCATCGCAACAAACAGAACCGGTCTTCGGCCGCAGCAGACCCGCAATGAGGTAGAGCAGCGTCGACTTGCCCGTACCGTTCTTACCTAACAATCCATAGATTTTGTTCTCCTCCAGCCTAAGGCTGAAACCATCAAACACCCGTTCCTTCTGACCCGGGTAACTGAAACTGATGTTGTTTACTTCTATCATTTTTATAACTTTTAGTGTACTACTTTAATAGGACACTGCAAAAGTAATACAATCTCACGTTCCCACCAAATTTTTGAGCAAAAAAAATAAGGCAGAAACTTTATTTAACATTTCCACCTTAATATAATAGATTTCTGCGGAGCCTCCGCATTTTTCTGGGGAGCCTCCGCATTTTTCTGGGGAGCCTCCGCAGAATCACAGGGAGCCTCCGCAGAAATCTGTAGAGGCTCCCCATGAAAATGGTCCTATAATGAGGTTATTTGAATATCAGCTGTGCAAACTGGTAGAGACTGCGACGCCATGTCTGCCACTCATGAGCTGTCTCCGGCGATACATAACTATGGGCATTGAAGCCGATGGCCTTCAGATTCTCAGCAGCCTTTCCCACGCTGCCGTCGCCCTCTGCCATGCGGGTCTCACGACCGCCGGCACTCATGAAGAGCACCTTGTTGGTCTTCTTGAAGTCGGCAGCGTCCTTCAGGTCGTCGACACTGAACGTACCGCCGCTGAACATGCCCACGTAGGCGAAGGTCGTGGGGTTGGCCAGCGTGATGCCACGCGTCTGCATGCCACCCATCGACAGGCCAGCCATGCCACGGTGCTCGGTGTCGGCAATCACGCGGTAGTTTTTCTCCACCATCGGGATGATGTCTTTCAGCAGTATCTCCTGGAAGGCTTCGAAGAAATTGCCGAAGCCGCCACGTCCGAAGCCACCAGGACGACCACCCTGGGCACCAGGACGTTGGCCACCCTGCGGACGCGGGCCGCCTTGGCCGAACTGTCTGCGCATCTGAGCGGGGTCAGGATCGCCAGGACGGCGCGTATCGAGACCGTTATCCATGAAGATGATGAACGGCACGGCCTTGCCATCGGCAATCAGGTTGTCCATGATGATACCCGTCTTGCCCTGAGCGCTCCATCCCGTCTCGTTCTCGCCCATGCCATGCTGCAGATAGAGCACGGGGAACCGCTTCGTGGGATTCGTATAGTACTCGTTGGGCAGGTAAATGTAGCCGTGGCGCATCTTCTGCTGCACCGATGACCAGTAATAGACCTCATTGACAGAGCCCTGCGGCACGTTCTTCACTGTGTAGAAATCCTCATCGGCAGCAGGAATATCGATGCCGCTGCCCCAACGGCTGGCGCCGTAGTAGTATTTGCTATTTGGATCGGGGACGTTAGCACCGTCGATGTTCAGCTGGTAGTAGTGAAAACCTTCGTCCTGCGGCTCTGAGGTGCCGGTCCAGACGCCGTTCTCGTCCTTGGTCATCTCGTAGATCTTGCCAGCGATGTCGAGGCCGACGAAAGTGGCCTTGGGTGCCACAATCTGTGCACGTACCTGACGCTTGGAATTCACTGCGGGGAACTGTTTGTTCTCCTGGTTGGTTGTAGCAGGCTTGAAATCTTCAACCTCTGCTTTTACTGAAGGAACTACAGGGTTTCCTCTTTGTGGCCCAAACTGGGCTGATGCCGTCATTGCTGCAAAGGCAGCGACCATCATGAATAGTTGTCTCATAGGTTTTTATTAATAAATTGGTTGATAAAACATGTCTGACTTCTTTGACGGCTTTCAATAGCAAAGGTTAAACACGGCATGATGATTGTTAGAAAAGATTAACAATCGCAAAAAAAATGTGGGAACGCTGGACGCTCCCACATGAGTGTGTATCGAATAAAGAAACGATTAGCACTGAGCAAGCTTGCCGTCGGAACCGAGCACATTCACAATCTTGTGGATGTACATCTTCTTCATGTTCTCGCGGGCGGGCTTCAGATACTGACGAGGATCGAAGTCTCCAGGATGCTCAGCGAGGTGCTTGCGGATGGCAGCGGTCATAGCCAGACGAGAGTCTGAGTCGATGTTGATCTTGCAAACAGCGCTCTTCGAAGCCTCACGCAGCTGCTCCTCGGGGATACCGATAGCGGCCTCGAGGTGACCACCGTACTGGTTGATGGTGTTGACCTCGTCCATAGGAACTGAAGAAGAACCGTGGAGCACGATGGGGAATCCAGGAAGCTTCTTCTCGATCTCATGCAGGATGTCGAATGCCAATGGTGGTGGAACGAGCACGCCGTTAACGAGTGTGCACTGCTCTGGGGTGAACTTGTGAGCACCGTGAGAGGTACCGATAGAGATAGCCAGAGAGTCGCAACCTGTGCGGGTAGAGAAGTCGATAACCTCCTCAGGCTTGGTGTAGTGAGACTCTGCAGCAGCAACCTCATCCTCAACACCAGCGAGCACGCCGAGCTCAGCCTCAACTGTTACGTCGAACTGATGAGCATAGTCAACAACCTTCTTTGCCAAAGCGATATTCTCCTCGTAAGGCAGTGAAGAACCGTCGATCATCACTGAAGAGAAGCCCATGTCGATACAATCCTTACAGAGCTCGAAGGTATCACCGTGGTCGAGGTGCAGAACGATCTCAGGATGCTCACAGCCGAGCTCCTTAGCATAAGCTACAGCACCCTCAGCCATGTAGCGCAGGATAGTAGCGTTAGCATAGTTGCGAGCGCCCTTAGACACCTGCATGATGACGGGCGACTTAGTCTCAACTGCAGCCATAACGATGGCCTGCATCTGCTCCATTGTGTTGAAGTTGAAAGCGGGGATAGCATAGCCACCGGCTACTGCTCTCTTAAACATCTCGCGAGTATTCACGAGACCTAAATCCTTGTAGTTTACCATAATAAATGTTGAATTATAAGTTACGTTGTTTGGATTTTCGACCGCAAAGTTACTAAATTCTTTTGTAACAACGAAAAAATGCAGCGTAAAGTTTGCAAAATTTTTAAAATTTGCATAACTTTGCACGCTGATATATATATATAATATGTAATTAAACTTAAAACGTCATGGTAAGACTTTTACATAAACTGCCTTTCCTGCTGACACTATTTATAACCATACAGGCTGTTGGAAAGCCTGATATGGACTCGGGGAAGCGCTATCATATCGTCTGCGATCAATTCCCCTACGGATGTGTGGTCGACGGCAGCACTACCGAGGAGAACACGGTCAACACGCCTCTTTTCTATCTTTCGACAGCTACTGAAGACGAGAGCACCTATTGGATTATTGAGGAACAGGAAGAAGGTCTGTACACCATCAAGAATGCTGCGACGAACAAGTATATTACCTATGACGGAATACGCATGGAATTTGCCACCGACGGTGAGATCAGGCGCTATGTGGACATGACAGACGCCGCGGGCGACAATTATTCGCTCTGGCGCTTCCAGGAGCAGGACGAGGGTGTGTACACCATCCGCAATGCGGGACAGACCGATCATATTTGGGACGTTCGCGTTGACTCCTACGTTGTCGGCACCTATTCCATGACGAGTGGCGGTAACTCCAACCAGCGATTCCTTCTCTACGACGAAGACGGAAACCTCGTCACGGAAAAAGCGACGGAAATCATACCGCCTGTTACCTCGGGTATTGACGTGAGTTCGTGGTTAGACGCCACCACAGAATCCATGAACAAATGGACGACTACCGGCAACTGGAAATACAACACCGGCGACGGTGGTTCACACTATAACGATAACGACGGATCATATCTGGTACAACCGTTCATCGAAAGCTGGCAGGAGTCAAGTTGGGGTCCTATCGCGGATTGCACGCTTTCACAGACACTCACTTCCCTCCCTGCTGGAAAATACACGCTACATGCCGACATGATGGCAGTCAGGCAATCATACTGGGGCTACCCCGATGAGCCAGCCATCAACGTCGAACTGTATGCCGGAGACGTGGCTGTTCCCGTGGCTACCGGCAATGACCCGCCCCAGCACTTCACACTCGACTTCACGCTCAGCAAGACGAGTGACGTGGAGATTGGCATGCGTGCCATTGATACGAATGCCAACTGGATTGCCATCGACAACATCAAGCTGTTCTTCCTTGGTAATGAGGAGGAACTGCTGACAGCTGAAAAGGCCAAAGTCTTAGCCGACCTGACAGACTATTTGGATGAAGAAGAAGCTGCTGAGAAGATGGCCGAAGCAGGAAACACGTTCGAAGAACTGGAAGCACTGCGCAAGAGCATCGCTTCCATGCCCCGTGTAGACCCCATCAACAAGTTGGCAACCGGACTGACCATCAATGGGCACGCCATCTCATACTCTGCGTCAACAGACCTGTACCTCTGCCCCATTCCGCTAAGCCTGTTCGGCGCCAACATGGAGGCTGTCATCAGCTATACTCCGAAAGCAGGCTGCAGCAACCTGTACATTGACGGCAACGAGGTGGCACCTGGCGACACCTATACTTTCATCACCGTGGAGGGCGGAGAAAATATCCAACTGAGCATAACGGATGATAAAGGAAACTTCATCAGCCATCCGCTGACATTCACATCGCTACCCGTAGTAAGAATATACGGTTCGTTCAACAACGACTACAGCGACGGCTACATCGTCGTCAACGAAGCCGACAGCGACACACCCGCCGAAATGCTGAACATGAAGGCAAAATGGCGCGGAGGCATCACCAACAGCAGCGACAAGCACAAGCGCAACTACCACGTCAAGCTGAAAGATGCTGAGGGCGAAAAGCTGGAAAAGAAGTTCTTCGGACTACGCAAGGACAATTCCTGGATTCTGGAGTCTTGTCAGGTTGACATGGCGCGCATCAGAAACCGCACACTGACCGACCTGTGGAACGACTACTCAACCCCACCCTACTACATCAGCGAAGAGCCGAAAGCACTGACGGGTACCCGCGGTCACTTCGTGGAACTGATCCTCAACGATGAATACCGCGGCATCTACTGCATGACCGAAAACATGGACCGTAAGCAGATGAAGCTGAAGAAATATGACGAGGAAGCAGAAGAGACACACGGTCAGTTGTGGAAGTCGAAGGACTGGAGCTTTGCCACCATGATGGGATACAGCCCAGACGGAGGATATCAGCCAAAAGACCACCTCTCAGACCCTGACGAAAACAGCGAGATGTGGGATAGCTACGAAGTGAAATATCCCGACTTCGAGGACTATGGCTACAAGACCGACTGGTCAACTCTCTACGACGCCGTCCACTTTGTATGCTATGCCACCGACGAAGAGTTCCGCGAGCACATTGCTGAATACATCGACCTGCCATTAGTCATCGATTACTACATCCTGCAGGAAACCATCCTGTCGACCGACAACCACGGAAAGAACACGTTCTTCGCCGTCTACGACAAACAAGCCGACAAGAAGATTACTTTAGGCGTTTGGGACATGGATGCCACCTGCGGACAACGATGGAGCGACTCTTACTATCACGATGACAATCTCATGAACCCGGAAGGCGACTATGCAACCTACATTAAAACGCATGAGCATGGCGACTACAACCTGTTCAAGCGCCTGCGCGACACCGATGCCAAGAAATTCAACATAAGGGTAAGACAACGCTACCGCGACCTGCGACAAGGCGAACTTGACACGGAGAAATTCCTGAACCGCTTCAGAACCTATCTGGACGAGTTCAAGACAGCAGGATCAGCCCAGCGCGAATCGGAAAAATGGAGCTTCGATAGCGACGTTGCAGGCATAGAACTCAACTTCGACAATGAGATGGATTACCTGACAAGCTGGATTACCCGTCGCATGAACTACTTGGACAATACGCGTTTCAACATCAGCGAACTGCCCAAGAAGGGCGACGCAAACGGTGACGGCGAGACCGACATTGCCGATGTCATGGCGGTTGTCAATTACATTCTGAAAAAGGCGCCATCATCCTTCCAGGAAATTGCTGCCGATGCCAATATTGACGGTGAGATAGACATTGCAGACGCCATGACCATCGTCAACCTCATCCTGAACAAGACAGCCGGCGCCAGGGCTGCGAAGAAGACACCAAAGAATCCTTATTAATAATTTAACAATAAAACAAATGATGATGAAAAAAACATTTTTATTCCTGCTGACCCTGCTGACTGGCATGGGTACAGCATCAGCTGCCGATGAGCTGACCGTCGACCCCATCAGCATTCCTCAAGAAGGAAAGGCCATGCTGACCATCGGATTTAATTTTGACGTGGAAGACAAATATCCTGCTTACCAGTTTGAGCTTGTTCTTCCCGATGGTATCAGTCTCGTCACCGACTACGAAGACAATCCTCTCTTTACCCTTGGCGAATGCCACGATAAATCTCACAAGGTCAACAGCAGCTTTGAGAGCAATATTTGGACTTTTGTCTGCAAATCAGACGATGCCATTAACCTCAAAGGTAAAAGTGGTGTCTTGATGAATCTGCTGTTGAAGGCCGATTCCAAACTGGTAAAAGGAGACATAAAGGAAGGTACTCTCAAGACCATCCGATTCTCTAATAACAGCGGAAGCGAAAGTATTTCACTGTCTGATGTGAATTTCAACATCACTATTACAGACAAGATGAGCTCACGTGTCACTCTTGACGAAGCATCGACCACAGCACCAGAAGCTGCCACCTTCGCAGACGTAACAGTGCGACGCGCCATCAAAGGCGGTGAGTGGAATACCATCGTTCTGCCCTTCGCCATGAACACTGCACAGTTGAAAGAAGCTTTTGGCAACGACGTGAAACTGGCTGACTTTGTTGGCTACAAGTCAGACCCCGACGATGAGGATGAAGAAGAGGTGAACAGCATTGAAGTACAGTTCGCACACGTCAGCAGCCTGGAGGCCAACCATCCCTACATCATCAAGACCGCCAGCGACATGACGGAGTTCAACGTAGACGACGTGACCATTGCCCCTGTGGACAAACCTGCAGTAGACAAAGGAAGCGGCAGTTATTACAAGACCTTCATGGGAACCTACAAAGCCAACAAGAAAGTTCCTACCAATGCATTGTTTATTAACGGCAACAAGTTCTGGTACGCCACAGGCGATACGAAGAGAATGAAAGCCTTCCGCGCCTACTTCCAATTCTATCAGACTATTCCTAACGAAGAAAGCAGCCGCATCAGCATGGTGTTTGACGATGCTGAAGCTACGGGCATTGCTACGGTCAGCAAGGCTGTCAACAACAACGACAACAACTTCTACAACCTACAGGGTCAGCGCATCAGCCAGCCTTCCAAGGGTATCTTCATCAAGGGCAACAAGAAGGTGGTGAAGAAATAAGGAACAGCATTCTAACAACAAAAAAGACGTACAGAAATGAAAAAGACATATTACAAGCCCGCCATCGAAGAATGGTGCATGTTTGAAGAAGAACCGCTTGCCGGCAGCGTTACCAGCAGCGAGAATGACGTGGTAATTGGTTTCGGAGGTTTCGACGAAGGTGATCTTGATCCCTTCTCAAGACAGATGGATGATTTCCTTCCCGAAGTCTTTAACTTCATCAAATAAGAGAATTGAAAAGCTTTAGCTTCGTCAAATAAAAGAACTGAACAAACAAAAAAAGAACCGGTCTTCGTATACAGGCCGGTTCTTTTTTTGTGTTTTTTTTATTCATGTCTTATCGCCTCAATGGGATCCATGTTGGCCGCCTTCTGCGCAGGAATATAACCGAAGAGTACGCCGATACAGACACAGACAAGGAACGACACATAGATAGACCACATCGGGACGCTCGACGGCATGCCGAACGAGGATAGGAACGTGCTGGCGCCAACACCTACAAGCACTCCTATGAGGCCGCCTGTGAAGCTGATGAGCACAGACTCTATCAGGAACTGCAGCGAAATGACGGGGCCAGTGGCACCGACGGCCATGCGAAGACCTATCTCCTTGGTACGCTCAGTAACAGACACGAGCATGATGTTCATGATGCCAATACCAGCGACGAGCAGCGAGAAGGCGGCAGCCACGACGAGGATGATGGTCACGGTGTCCATCGTTGACGACATCGTCTCCATCATCTCAGCCTGAGAGCGGATGGTGAAGTCGTCGACGGCCTCTTCCTTCAGTTTGTGGTTGTCGCGCAGCATCTGCGTCAGTTCCTCAATGGCAGCGTCTGAAAGCTCCTCGGTAACAGCCGAGCAGACAATGCTCGAGAACCACGTCTGGGCAGCAATACGCTTCATCACCGTGGTGTAAGGTGAGATGATGACATTGTCCTGATCCATGCCCCAGTTGTTGTAGCCTTTCGATTTCAATACACCGATGACACGCATGGGAATGGACTTGAAGCGGATGGTCTTGCCGATGGGATCGACACTGCCGAAGAGTTCCTTGACAACGGTGGCGCCAATCAAGCACACCTTCGAGGCCTTCTTGACATCTTCCTCGGTGAAGCACTCACCCTCATCAATCGTCCACTGGCGAATGTCGAGATAGTCTATCGACTCACCATACATCGACGACGTGGTGTTGTTATTACCATAGATAGCCTGCCCCGAAGCTGTGACTTCAGGAGATACCTTCGTCACGAATTTCTTCTCACGCAGGATGCGCTCGTAGTCGGCCATTTTCAGCGTCTGCATGGCTGAAGGGTCCTGACGGACACCGCCACGCATGTCGGCACCCGGCCGGATAGTCAGCAGGTTGGTACCCATCGTGGAGAGTTCGGTGCGAATACTCTCTTTCGATCCTTGCCCAATGGCCATCATGATGATGACGGCAGCCACACCGATGATGATACCCAACATCGAGAGGAACGACCGCATCTTGTTGTTGGCCACGGCCTTCAGGCTTACTTTAAATAGGTTTAGTATATTCATAATCAATCGTCTTGTGGAGCAGGCAACTGAGCCAAAGCCTCGATTGCCGACTTGATATTCGCATTAACGGTGTCCTCGCGTATCTTGCCATCGCGCAGATTAATGTTACGACTAGCGTACTCGGCAATCTCAGGATTGTGGGTCACGAAGATAATGGTATGTCCCTTTTTGTAAAGCTCCTGAAACAGCACCAGCATCTCGAACGAGGTGCGGGTGTCGAGGTTACCTGTGGCCTCGTCGGCCAAGAGCACGGCAGGATCATTGACCAGTGCACGCGCAATAGCCACGCGCTGCATCTGTCCACCAGACATCTCGTTCGACTTATGGTACAGGCGATCACCCAGCCCCACAGCCTGCAGAGCTTTAATTGCTTTCTCCTTGCGCTGAGCGGCAGAGTATTCGGAATTGTACATCAGCGGCAGCTCAACATTCTCTACAGCAGTGGTCTTCGCCAACAGGTTGTAGTTTTGGAATACGAACCCTATCTTGCGATTACGCAGATGAGCTCTCTGCGACTTAGACATGGAACGCACTGAAATGCCGTCGAGGAAATATTCACCGCTCGTCGGTGTGTCGAGACAGCCCAACTGGTTAAGTAGCGTCGACTTGCCTGAGCCAGAAGTGCCCTGGATAGTGACGAACTCGCCCTCGTAGATCTTAAACGACACACCACGCAGCGCCTTCACAGTCTCAGAGCCTACCTGAAAGTAGCGCTTCACGTTCTGCAGTTCGATGACGACTTTCTTATCCATTATCTTTTCTGTTGCTGGTTGTTTCCGTTCTGTTGTCTGTTATTCCGCGGCCGTGGCATGAAGGGGTTCTGCGTCTGCGGTTCCTGCGGCATTTCCGCACCACCAGTGATGGTGAAGTCAACCAATACTTCCGTGCCCGCACTGATACCGCTTATTATCTCCGTCTGCACGCCGTTGGTTGTGCCAGTCTCCACCTTATGAGCTTTGAAGGTATTGCCGTCAAGTGTCCACAATTTGTGGGGAGCCTCCACGTCCTCGATGATTTGTCCCTCTTGCAGCAGTGCCTCGTTAGGAGTGAAGCGCAACGCCTTGGCAGGAGCTACCAGCACACCGTTCTTCTCCAAAGTGAAGATGGTGACATTAGCCGTCAGTCCGGGCTTCAGCTTCAGGTCATTGTTAGGTGCAGAGATAACCACCTCGTAGGTAACGACGTTGCTCTCCGTTGTGGCCTGCTGACGCACCTGTGTTACCTTACCCTCGAAGTGGTCATCGGGGAAAGCATCGACTGTGAACACCACGCGCTGGCCTTCCTTTACACCACCGATGTCTGCCTCATCAATGTCGGCAATGACGCGCATGTCCGTCAGGTCCTGGGCTATCGTAAACAGCTCTGGTGTATTAAACGAGGCAGCCACCGTCTGGCCTTCCTCCACTGCCTTCGACAGTACCACGCCGTCGATAGGACTGGTGATGGTGGCATAGCCGAGGTTGGTCTGCGCACGCTGGACGCTCTCACGGGCCGTGTTTACCTGCTCCCTAGCCTGATTATATTGCAGCTGCGCGCTCTCATACTCATCGGCCGAAACAAGTCCTTTTTCATAGAGCGTCTTATAACGCTGGTAATTCGCCTGCTGATAGTTCAGCGAACTCTGTGCCGAGGATAAATTGGCACGCTGAGCTGTCAACTCACTGATAAGATTCGTCTTGTCGAGTTCGGCAATAATCTGTCCCTTCCTGACTACAGAGTTGTAGTCAACGTAGAGTTTCGACACAATGCCCGACACCTGCGTACCCACCGTAACCGATGTAACGGGCTCGATGGTTCCCGTTGCCGTGATGGAGGTCTGGATATTGCCCTGCTCCACCTTGGCGGTTTCAAACTCTACCTTCTCCTCCTTCTTGCCGCCCGACAGCAGGAGAAAAGCAATGACTGCCAAGGCCACAACGCCGACGGCAATCCACAGTTTCTTGTTCTTCATATTCTTGTCTTTTTCTTTGTATCTAATGCGTCTAATGGGAGTAACGGGTTATTGGGCCACTGGGGTTCCTTGGTAGAATCTTAGCATCTGCAGGTTCAGTATCGTCATATACTTCGACTGCAGGCTATTCTGCGCAGCCGCCATCAGACGGTCCTTACCCGTCATCAGTTCCACGATGTTAGTCAGTCCCACGTCAAACTTCTCCTGCAACAGGTCATAGCTTTGCTTTTCGCTCTGCTCAGCAGCTTGCGCTGCGCGGAACTTCTCCTGATTAGTGGTGGCATCGAGCCAGTAGTTCTCAATGGTCTGGTACAACTGCTTCCGCTGGTCTTGCAGCGCCAGGAGGTTGTTCTCCCGCTGAATACGTGCCTTGTTGACGTTGGTCTTTGTCTGTCGCTGGTCGAAAAGGGGCACACTGACAGAGACGCCCGCACCGCTATTGAAGTTGGACTTCATCTGGTCGCCCCAGCCCTTGTTGGTCAGCGAGTTGGTGTTGGCTGACGCGCTGGCCTGCAGACTTACCGTCGGCATGCGTCCAGCTTTGGCAATGTCAATATTTATGTCACTGCTCTTGACAGCCATTTCGGCACTCTGTATCTCGGGGCGTGTGGCCAATGCCTGTTCATAGACCGTCATCAGGGCGGGCACGGTGGCCAGCGCCTGTTCATCGGTCGTAGCAGGAATCACGATGTCGAATTCTTGGTTACCAGTAATCTCCAACAACTGCTTCAACTGCAACTTGTAGTTCTGCACCTGTGTCCGTGCGTTCACAATGTTGTATTCATCGGTGGAGCGTTGCGACGACAACTGTGCCAGATCGGCTTTCGACATTTTGCCGACATTGACCATCTCACGTCCACGTTCCTCGTTCTTACGGCTTGTCTCCAGACTCGCCTCACTCACCTTCACTGCTTCCGTCAGATAGAGTATCTGCACATAGAGCTGGGATATTTTCTCCTGAATGGAGTTCGCTGTCTCCTGAACTTCAAGCTCTGCCTGTTCCTCCGTCAGACGGTTCAGCTTCACCTGATTACGGTTACGGTTACCGTTCCATACCGTCCACGAGGCATTCAGGCCATAAGAGCCGTTATAGGACACTTTGTTGACCTTGGTGTTCAGTGTGCCGTTAGTAACGGTAGTGATGCCCGTATCCTGCCAAGGACGGTAGGCAAGGTTATGCCCTGTGGATGCGTTGAGCGAGGGCAACAGGGCCGACTTCGACTGGCTGACATCCTCGTGAGCCGACTGCAACTGCAGCTTGGCCCTCTGCAAGGTAATGTTATGTTGCAGGGCATAGTCCAGACATTCCTGTAATGTCCAAAGGCTATGTGTGGACGAGGTTAGCTCGTCATTTTGTCCGGTCTGTGCCGTCAGCGCTGTTGCAAACATCAGCGCCACAGACGCCATCAAACATTTCTTCATTTTCATGTTCTCCAATTTAACACTGCAAAAATATAAATAATCACTGAATTAGCGAAATATGCTAACAAAAAAAAACATTTCTATATGATATACAACATATATCTAACCTGTTTTTCTTAAAAAAACACAAAAAACATATATATAATAAGGTGTAAGCAAAAAGATTGCGTACTTTTGCACCCCATAAATCAAAATCAGAACAAAACATGCAGAAAAATCTGGTTATCGTTGAGTCGCCCGCCAAGGCGAAAACCATCGAAAAGTTCTTAGGCAAGGACTACAAAGTGATGTCAAGCTACGGCCACATACGCGACTTGAAAAAGAAAGAACTGAGTATAGACACGACCACGCTGGAACCCGAATACGAGGTTCCTGAAGAGAAGAAGAAACTGGTGAGCGATTTGAAGAAGCAAGCCAAGGAGGCCGAGAAGGTGTGGCTGGCATCCGATGAAGACCGCGAGGGAGAAGCCATCTCGTGGCATCTGTGCGAAGTTTTGGGATTAGACGAGGAGAAGACGAGCCGCATCGTGTTTCACGAAATCACGAAGCCAGCCATTCTTGAAGCCATTGAGCATCCGCGTCACCTCGACATGAACCTTGTGAACGCCCAGCAAGCCCGTCGCGTGCTCGACCGTCTGGTAGGCTTCAAGCTGTCGCCCGTGTTGTGGCGCAAAGTGAAGCCAGCACTGTCAGCCGGACGTGTGCAGAGTGTGGCTGTGCGTCTCATTGTGGAGCGCGAGCGTGAGTTGCAGGCTTTCACAAGCGAGCCCTACTACAGTGTCAGTGCCATTTTCGGCATCATCAACCAGAACGGTTCACAGTCGGAAGTAAAGGCCACGCTGAGTACCCGCCTGAAGACGCACGAAGAAGTGACTCAGTTCTTAGAGCAGTGCAAGGATGCCACATTCTTTATCGATAACGTGCAGAAAAAGCCCATGAAGCGTACGCCTGCTCCCCCCTTCACGACATCGACCCTTCAGCAAGAAGCATCCCGCAAGCTGGGCTTCACGGTGAGCCAGACCATGATGGTGGCGCAGCACCTTTACGAGAGCGGACGCATCACCTATATGCGTACCGACTCGGTCAACCTGTCGAATCTCTGCTTAGGAGCCTCCAAGGAAGAGATTCAGAAACTCTACGGTAAGGACTACTCCAAGCCGCGCCAGTATCACACAAGCTCGAAGGGTGCACAGGAAGCGCATGAGGCCATCCGTCCCACCTACATGGACCAGCAGGCCATAGAAGGAACTGTTCAGGAAAAGCGTCTGTATGAACTGATCTGGAAGCGCACCATAGCCTCGCAGATGGCAGATGCCGAGATAGAGAAGACCACGGTGGATATCAGAATTGAAGACGGAAACATGAAGGAAGACAAAGGCACTGGCCGGACTTCTCAGTCCTCAATATCCAATCTTCAATTCGTAGCGACAGGCGAAGTCGTGAAATTCGACGGATTCCTGAAGGTGTATCGCGAGTCAAGCGACGACGATAACTCACAGGAAGAATCATTCCATATACTGCCACCTCTCGAGAAAGGTCAGGAACTGTTACGTCGCGAGATCAGTGCCATAGAGCGTTTCACCCAGGGACCACAGCGCTACACTGAGGCATCGCTGGTGCACAAGTTGGAAGAGCTGGGCATTGGCCGTCCGTCAACCTACGCGCCCACCATATCGACCATCCAGCAACGCGAATACGTGGCCAAGGGCGAAAAGAAGGGTGAAGAACGTACATACACCATTGACACGCTGAAGGGCAAGATCGTGACACAGAAGACACGCAAGGAAACGGTGAACTCCGACAAAGGCAAGCTCATGCCGACAGACATCGGGCTGGTGGTCAACGATTTCCTGATGAAACATTTCCCCGGCATCATGGACTACAACTTCACGGCCAAGGTGGAACAGGACTTCGACAAGATAGCCGAAGGCGACGAGAAATGGACAAAGATGCTGAAGTCGTTCGACAAGGATTTTGAGCCAAACGTAGAGAAAGTCATGAACATGCGCAACGAGCATAAGGCTGGTGAGCGCAAGTTGGGAACAGACCCGAAGACGGGCAAACCCGTATATGTGAAAATCGGCCGTTTCGGTCCGGTCATACAGATAGGCTCTGCCGAGGACAAGGACAAGCCACTGTTTGCCCAGCTGCCCAAAGAGATGAGCATGAAAGACGTCACGCTGCCGCAGGCACTGGAACTGTTCAGACTGCCACGCGAGATTGGCGACTTCGAAGGAAAGGCGGTGACCATCGGTGCCGGACGCTTCGGACCGTATGTGTTCCACGACAAGAAATACACGTCACTTCCCAAAGATGCCGATCCCCTGAGCATTACGCTGGACGAAGCCATTGAGCTTATCAGGGAAAAGCGGAAGATGGACAACGAAAAGCATCTCAAGATCTTCCTGGAAGACGACAAGTTGGAAATCCTGAACGGACGCTATGGTCCCTATTTGGCCTATGACGGCAAGAACTACCGGCTGCCGAAAAACATGCACGAACGGGCTGCTGAACTGAAGTACGATGAGTGTATGGCTATTATCAACAAGAAATGAAAAGAATTGTCCTGATAGGCTACATGGGGTCGGGAAAGACCACCGTTGGCAAGGCACTGTCTAAGGATATAGGGCTGCCGTTCTACGACTTGGACTGGTATATAGAGAACCGCATGCGGAAGAAGGTGAGCCAGATTTTCGCCGAGCGCGGGGAAGAGGGCTTCCGGCAGATAGAGCGCAACATGCTGCACGAAGTGGCCGAGTTCGAGGATGTTGTCATCAGCTGCGGAGGCGGTACGCCCTGTTTCTTCGACAACATGGACTACTTGAACCAGCAGGCACAAGTGGTCTACCTGCGCTGTGAACCAGAAGTGCTGAGAGAACATCTGCTCATGGGCAAGGGTGACCGTCCCCTGTTGAAAGGCAAGTCGCCGGATGAGCTGATACTGTTCATACGGCAGCAGCTGGAACAGCGGGAGGCTTACTACACCAAAGCCGCCTACACGCTGGACGTGACCCTGATGGACAATTACGAGAAAATAAAGATTACGATAGAGAAACTGAAAGAGCTACTGGACCTGAAATGAAGAAATGGACTATTGAAGACGCCCGCGAACTGTACAACATCGGCGGTTGGGGCACCTCGTATTTCGGCATCAACGACGAAGGCAACGTCTACGTCACGCCGTGTAAGGACTCTGTGCAGATAGACCTGCGCGAAGTGATGGACGAACTGGCGCTGCGCGATGTCACGGCTCCCGTACTGCTGCGTTTTCCCGACATTCTGGACAACCGCATCGAGAAGACATGGAGCTGCTTCAAGAAAGCGTCTGAGGAATACGACTACAAGGGCGAGAACTACGTCATCTATCCCATCAAGGTGAACCAGATGCAGCCCGTCGTCGAGGAGATCATCTCACACGGACGTAAGTTCAACCTCGGACTGGAGGCCGGTTCGAAGCCCGAGCTGCATGCCGTCATCGCCATGCAGTGCCAGAGCGACTCTGTCATCGTCTGCAACGGCTACAAGGACCAGTCATACATTGAGCTGGCCTTGCTGGCACAGAAGATGGGCAAGCGCATCTTCATCGTCGTGGAGAAGCTGAACGAGCTGGACATCATTGCCAAGATAGCCAAGAAGCTGGACGTGCGCCCGAACGTCGGCATCCGCATCAAGCTGGCCTCATCAGGCAGCGGCAAATGGGAAGAGAGCGGCGGCGACGCCTCCAAGTTCGGACTGACCAGTGCCGAACTGCTGGAAGCCCTCGACATGCTCGACAAGAAGGACATGCGCGACTGCCTGAAGCTGATACACTTCCACATCGGCAGCCAGATCACTAAGATACGCCGCATACAGACGGCCCTGCGCGAGGCCTCACAGTTTTACATCCAGCTCCACAAGATGGGCTATCAGGTGGAATTCGTCGACTGCGGCGGCGGCTTGGGTGTCGACTACGACGGCACACGGTCGCCCAGTAGCGAGAGTTCTGTCAACTACTCTATTCAGGAGTACGTCAACGACTGCATCTACACCTTCGTCGATGCAGCCAACAAGAACGGACTGCCCCACCCCAACATCATCACTGAGAGCGGACGCTCGCTGGCGGCTCATCACTCCGTGCTGGTCATCAACGTCCTGGAGACGGCTTCGCTGCCAGAGATGCCCGAGGAATTCGAGCCCGACGAGAACTCGCACCAGTTGGTAAAGGACCTGTACGAGATATGGGACAACCTGACGCCACGCAACGTCCTCGAAGACTGGCACGATGCTGAGCAGATACGCGAAGAGGTGCTCGACCTCTTCAGCCACGGCATCGTCGACCTGAAGACACGCGCCGAAATCGAGGCCATGTACTGGAGCGTCTGCCATGAGATTCACGCGCTGGCAAAGTCGCTGAAGCACGTGCCCGAGGAACTGATGAACATCGACAAGCTGCTGGCCGACAAATACTTCTGCAACTTCTCGCTGTTCCAGAGCCTCAGCGACTCGTGGGCCATCGACCAGGTCTTCCCCATCATGCCCATCCAGCGGCTCAACGAACGACCTACGCGTAATGCCACCATCCAGGACATCACCTGCGACAGCGACGGCAAGATAGCCAACTTCGTGACCAACCGCCACAACTCCCACTCGCTGCCCGTCCATGCGTTGAAGAAGACGGAGTCCTACTACCTCGGCGTTTTCCTTGTCGGTGCCTATCAGGAGATTCTCGGCGACATGCACAACCTCTTTGGCGACACCACGGCCGTACACATCTCCGTGAAGGACGGTCACTACCACATCGACCAGATTATCGACGGTGAGACGGTGGAAGAGGTGTTGGAGTACGTGCAGTACAACCCCAAGAAGCTGGTGCGCCAGTTAGAGATATGGGTGACGAAGAGCGTGAAGGAGGGCAAAATCTCGTTAGAGGAAGGCAAGGAATTCCTCTCCACCTATCGCAGCGGGCTCTACGGATATACCTATCTGGAATAAGTATGGAGGCTCTATAGAATTCTGTGGAGCCTCCGCAGAATTACAGGGAGCCTCCGCAGAATTACAGGGAGCCTCCGCAGAATTACAGGGAGCCTCCGCAGAATCACAGGGAGCCTCCGCAGAATTACAGGGAGCCTCCGCAGAAAATGATGGGGAGGCTGTATTTTTCATTCTGAAAGAACAAATCGTATGAAAGAGAAACTGACAATCGTAAAAGTGGGCGGTGCCGTGGTAGAAGACGAGGCACAGCTAAGACAGTTGCTGAAGGACTTCGCTGCCATTGAGGGAGCGAAGATATTGGTACACGGCGGTGGACGACGCGCCACGAAGGTGGCTGGCGCATTAGGCATTGAGACAAAAATGGTGGACGGACGACGCATCACCGATGCCGACATGCTGGAGGTGGTGACGATGGTCTACGGCGGACTGGTGAACAAGCACGTGGTGGCCTCGCTGCAAGCACTCGGCGTCAATGCCATCGGACTGACAGGAGCCGACGGCGACATCATACGTTCCGTGAAACGACCGCTGAAAAACGGCATCGACTACGGATTTGTGGGCGACGTCAAACGCGTGGACGCTGACAAGATAGCACACCTCATCGACAAAGAACTGATTCCCGTCATAGCCCCGCTGACACACGACGGGCAGGGCAACATGCTCAACACCAACGCCGACACCATGGCCTCGGAAACGGCCAAGGCCATGGCTGCACTGTACGACGTGACACTCATCTACTCGTTCGAGAAGCGCGGCGTGCTCAGCAATCCCGATGACGACGAATCGCTCATTCCCGTCATTACACGTGCCGACTTCGAACGCTACAAGGCCGACGGCACCATCAGCGGCGGCATGCTGCCCAAGATAGAGAACGCACTGGCGGCTGTCGATGCCGGCGTAGGCCGCGTCATCATCACGCTGGCAACGGCCATCGACGGAAAACACGGAACGATGATTCGATGAAGAAGGTCAGTTTCCAGAACGACGTACTGCCACTAAAGAACAAACTCTACAGGCTGGCACTGCGCATCACGCTCAATCCGGCGGATGCCGAGGACGTCGTTCAGGAAACCATGATCAAGGTGTGGAACCGACGGCAGCAGTGGGAACAGATAGAGTCGATGGAAGCCTTCTGCATGACCATCTGCCGCAATCAGTCGCTCGACAAGACGCGGCAGACGGCTGGCAGCGAACAGAGCCTCGACACAGCCGAACACGACGCCCCCGACCACAGCCACCATGCCAACCCGGAACAGCAGACCATCCAACAAGACCGCATCCGACTGGTGCGTCAGATTATCGACGCACTGCCTGAGAAGCAGCGCACGGTCATGCAGCTGCGCGACATCGAGGGCAAGAGCTATAAGGAAATAGCAGCCATCATGGACATCAGCGAAGAGCAAGTGAAGGTGAACATCTTCCGGGCAAGGCAGACCGTCAAGCAACGATTCCTACAGTCAGAAGACTTTGGCGTGTAGAAATTGTTAATGAAAATTAAAAGCAAAGGAAAAACGTAACTTTTGCATTCCCCATTCGTCTTTCTTATAGAGACCTGCTTGGAAACATGGACTATAAGTACATAGAGCAACTGCTGGAGCGCTATTTTCAATGTGAGACCACACTGAAGGAGGAGGAAATACTGCGCAGCTTCTTTTCACAAGAAGACGTGCCAGTATGGCTGGTAAAGTACCAGCCGCTCTTTTGCTATGAGGCAGAAAAGCAGGAACCGCTCAGCGACGACTTCGACGACCGTGTCCTCACGCTCATTGAAGAGAGCGAACCCGTCAAAGCCCGCGTGCTGTCGATGACGGAGCGCCTGAAGCCGCTGTTCAAGGCTGTTGCCGTAGTGGCCATCATCCTGACGCTCGGAAACGCAGCGCAGGCTCCATGGGACCGAGGATGGGACAATCCACGCGAGGAATATGCCAAGTTCCATCAACAGCAAACCGACACGGTGAACATTGCTGGGCCCGTACAGGCTGAGAGAACCATTAACGACTCCATCAAGGCCACAATGCCAGAAGGGTCGAAATACTGAAGACATTTTTTCTATGCTTTCTCTAAAATATTTCATTTTTAATTAAAACACAAAAAAAGTAGAAACTGTGAAGTTTCGATTCTCTCAAATTTTCATAACATACTAATTAAAACACATTCAGGGCCATCACCGAGACTTCGGGATGGCCCTGACCCATTCTGCCAACCTGTGTCAGAACATCAAGCCGCTTTGCGCATCCTGAGATGCAACTGATAGAGTGACGGCAACAAAATAAACAACGAGAACAACACGGCGGCGATAACGGTACGCTGGCTGCCGAAGAGATCGACCAACTTGAGCGAAGAGTCTGGATACATGTTATAGCCGACATAGGCGATGGAGTTGTTCACCCAGTGAAAGGCAACGCCCGGCACAACGCTGCCCGTGCGATAGTAGAACCAACCTAACAACAGACCAATGAGGAAAGCATGGGGCATCTGGGCCGGATTAGCGTGAACAAGGGCAAAAAGCAACGCTGAGACCGCAATGGCTACCCAATGTTTCTCAGGACGCCACTGAAGCAACGCCCGCAAAATGGCACCACGGAAAACCAGTTCCTCACAGACAGGCGCCAGCAGTCCAATGGCAAAATAGCCCCAGCGATTACGCAGAATCACGTCAAACTCTTCCTCTACCACGTTAGGCAACTCGGGCATCTGCTCCTGAAAGAAGAGGGAGGGGATGACAGCACCCACCGCAGCCAGACAGCACCAGATTAGAACGCCCCATGGACGAGTGAGCATATAGTTGCGCGAAACCTCCACCCAGCGCATATACAGGAACAAGGCAATGACAGCCACACTGCTGGCCGTCATAGAAATAATCATCATCGTGGCATCCTGCATTGACACAGAGCCGTCATAACCTGGAAGCAAACGTAAGGCCAACCCTATCAACTGAGGCACCAGTATTTGAATGGCCGCAAAAAACAAGACAAAGACAATTGCTTTCTTCATATTTCACTTAACTGATTAAGAATCTCTTCAGAACGTTGAGCGTCAATCGATAACTGAGACATCAAGGCTTCACGGCTGTCAAATCGCTTTTCGGGCCTCAGACGCTCAACAAGCCGCACAGACATCTTGCGCCCATAGACGTTGCCGCTGAAATGCAGGATATTGGTCTCCAGCGTCTGATGACTGCCGTCGAATGTCGGGCGACTACCGATGTTCATCATGCCTTTCAACAGCTCGGCCGTGCCTTCTATGCTCACCGCTACGGCGTATGCACCGGCGGCAGGCACCATCTTGTTGACATCGTCCAACTGCAAGTTGGCAGTGGGAAAGCCCATGCCCGTACCAACATGCTCGCCGCCAACGACAGTACCCGACAGTTCATAATGCCGACCCAGACACACGGCCGCCTGCCTGACGTTGCCAGCACTGAGCAGTTTCCTAATCTTCGACGAACTGACGCGAATGTCGCCCGCATCGAACGGACACGCCTGAACAACCGTCAGTCCGAACTCACGACCGTAGCCAACATAGTCGTCGAACCCTTCGCTGCTATCGGCACTGCGGTGTCCGAAACGGTTGTCGTAGCCTATCACCAGATGGCGAACCGCCAACTGCTCACACAGCACACGCTGCATGAAGTCGTGAGCCGACAAGGCTGCCATTTGCGCATCAAACGGCAATACCACAATCTGGTCAATGCCCGTCTGTGCCAACAGGCGGATTTTCTCATCGAGCGTGGAAAGAAGCTGAAGTTGCCAGTCGGGACACAACACCTGACGCGGATGAAGTTCGAATGTGACGACTGTCGACAGCAAGCCCTCACGACGCGCTACTGCCTTCATCTGGTCTATTAAATACCGATGCCCCAGATGTACGCCGTCGAAAAAACCTATCGTCGCTACCGCTGCCGATGTTTCCGCCGACTGTTGATGAAAGATAATTTTCCTCATTGTAGGCTGCAAAGGTAAGAATAATTTGCTATTTTAGCAAAAAAATTTGGATATTTGATTATTTTAATGTACCTTTGCATCCGCAAATTACAATTTTGCAGGACTTGTAGCTCAGTTGGTTAGAGCAACAGACTCATAATCTGGAGGTCCCAGGTTCAAGCCCTGGCTGGTCCACATTGAAAATCAGCAACTTACGAGCAATCGAAGGTTGCTGATTTCTCTTTTTGCGAACAATTTGCGAACAAAATGATATTTCATGGAACATTGTGC
>JAFYDA010000013.1 GCA_017545045.1 Prevotella sp.
GATGTAGATGTTCCCGCTGTCCTCATCCTCATGGTCGGTGGTCTCGCCGGTCCCCGTAGGATAGGTGTCGGTATCGTCAATGTCACACTGTATGCCGTCGTCCTGTGTACCGTTGATGGTGATAGAACCGCTCTCCATGAGGAAGAACTGTCCGCAGTTGATGCCGTCGCCTATAGCGGAGGTGATGTTAATGGTGGCATTCTTGATGGTAAAGTATTCGCCCGTCTTGATGCCGTGCTTCACGTTGCCCACCACGTTGAGCGTTCCCTTTTGGGCAAACTCGGCATGGCCCTTGATATAAAGACAGCCCTTCTGTGAGCCTCCGACAGCATCGACGAGTGTGTTAGTGGTGCCTGTGACGGGTTTCACCTTGATGCGCTTACCATTCTGGATGTGTATGGCAGCACCACTATAGACTGGGGTTGCGTTTGTCAGCGTCAGTCCGTTCAGTTCCAAGGTGGCCTTATAAGAACCTGACATGTAGAACTCACCGTCGGTAGATGTGCCGCTCAGCGTATAGGTAATCTCTTCAGCCAGATCGTCGCTTTGGGCTATCGAAACATGAGCACCATTGACGGTCGGCGTGACATACTGCGCAATATTGCCAGCTACCGTTACGGTAGCCGACGAACCATCGTAACTGACACTGACAACGCCGTCGGTCACTTCGCTCTGGTCAACCGTCATGGCGCTAATGTCGCCAAGGGTGAAAGTCTTGCCCATGATGGTAACGGTCTGTCCGTCTGCGTAAGTCATCTCGCCCGTCTGTGCGGCAGGAAACTGATAAGTGACACTGCCCACCTTAACATTCAGTGTCTGCGCCCCTGCTGCTATCGCCAGCAATAGGGTCAATATAGATAATAATGTACGTTTCATCTTACCACCATTTTACAAGTTCTGTTCTTTGTCTTCACGATATACACGCCTTTACGCATCTGCTCTTTCGTAACCTTATGTCCCTGCAGGTCGTAGATATCGGTGGTTTCGTCGAGTGCAGCATTGGTAATCTCCTCGATGCCGGTAGTCGTTTCGTCGGATGTCGAGAAATACATCTTGCTCAGGTTCGAGAGGGTAAACGACTGCGAGCCAGCCGTTAGTGTTGTCCCGCTGATGGTCAGCGTCAGATTCTCGACGGAGACGGAAGCCTTAGCTCCGTCGGTCGTCTCAAATGTCAGATAGGCGTAATCGGCAGCATGAACGGCCATCGTCCCCATCATCATCAATAAAAATACCACTAATTTCTTCATATATCCATTTGTTTTAGTATAGCTGCAAAATTAAAAAAAATAAAGTGTCGCTGGAAATATATTCAACCAACGACACTTTTTTATCAACGAAAGGTTCTATCTCTTGACAACCTTCTTGCCATTCTGAATGACGATGCCCTTTGTGCTGTTGGTGGCATAGCGACCGTTTAGGGTATAAATCTCACCTTTTCCTTCAGACACCTGATTTTTTATTTCCTCGATTCCCGTCGTCTCGTTCATTGTTCCGCTGCCGCTGAGTGAACTGTAGGTCAGTGTGTAGCCATTCTTGTTGATGGTGCCGTTGTTGACGAGTTTGCTCACGGTGGCATTGCCAGTCAGGTTCCACACGGCACCCTCGTTGACGGTGACATTGGCGGTGTAGCCTGTATCATACTTCACGATGCCGCTGTAGGTGCCGTTTGAGAGGATGAGGTTGCCGACGGCTCCGCTGGTTGACCACTGAGAGTCAGCCATCACATACATCAGGATGCCGGAGGGAACGGTGACGGTGCAGTTGTCGAGTGTGCAGGTTGCGGTGACACAGGTGGCAACTTCCAGTAGCGGGGCACTTGAGTCGGTCATGGTAAGCGACGTGCCGGTGATGGTCATCACGGGATTTACGCCTGAGGCATCGCCTGAGCCAGACTGCATCATCAGCAGACCGCGCTCCGAGGAGCCGCTGGTCATGGTGCAGTTGGTCATCGAGATGCTATTGTCACCCTCGATGACAGCAATCTCACCCTTGGCCGACTTACCAACCAGGTTGGTTGCCGACATCACACCAGTGGAGTAGATGACAGCCGACTTCGCCCCATTGGCAGTGGCAGTGCCGCCTGTGACGGTTACAGTGCCGCCACCTCGGTCTGTGGCTATGGTTGATGAGGTGGCCTCGTTGGTAGTTATATCCACATTCGAGGCGTTGATGATGCCACCATACGTGGCGTGAAGTCCACGGCTTACGCTGCTGTTGTTGACAATAGTGATGCCGTCAATCTCGACCGTTGCGCCATTGGTGGCTATCACGGCATTGGCACCCTGTGCGCTACTGGTCACAGTGACATTCTTGGCGACAATCTTGGCTCCACTGGCGGCCGTCGTGCTCTGATAATTGCTGCTGCTCGCGGCTCCACAGTAGATGCTCGAATTGTTGCCGTAGAAACTCGAGTTGTCGCCACCGCTGCCATCGCCCGTCTTGGTGATGGTGCAGCCATTCATGGTCAGCGTACCACCAGTACATTGTATGACATTATAATATTGTGTCGATGACGAATAACTGTCTGTGATGGTAGCCGTTCCGCTGGAGTGCGTATAGGTGGCTCCCTGCGGATAGGTTGGCGTACTGTCGGCAGGCGGCTGTGCCTGCATGTTCAGGGTTGCGATGACGAGGGCCATAAGGGGGAGTAGAATCTTCTTCATAAGCGTTATGTTTTAGTTATAATTAAACAATTTGGAAAATCTGCTGCAAAGATAAGAGATATATTGCTAATTATCCTTA
Organism: Prevotella sp.; assembly: GCA_017545045.1. Taxonomy (GTDB): domain Bacteria; phylum Bacteroidota; class Bacteroidia; order Bacteroidales; family Bacteroidaceae; genus Prevotella. The sequence continues at coordinate 2,743 of JAFYDA010000013.1, forward strand.
ACAATTGAGGGCGAATGTTTATCAATTTGTCGGATTGGCGAGTGAAATCGCATCAAAATTGTTACCTTTGCACCACAAACAGTAGCATATCGTTATGAAAACAGATGTAAAAGTAGATTCGTCGCATCCTTATATCCGCAACCTCAACGCCATTAGGGAACAGGATGTCGTGGTAATAGACAATATTCCCAGTCCCCCGTTGGTGGGCGAAGCCTATATTGCCAGCGATTGCCTAATTATCGTCTGCCATCAGGGACAAATCATCAACAATCAGGCAGAGGAATTTGCACTGAGGGCGCACGACATATCCATTCTGCTGCCCGATCAGATTGCCATTCCGCAGGCTGTCACCGACGACCTTCGCTGCACCAATGTTGCCTTGTCGCGCGATTTTTTCGAGCGGCTGCGTCATCGCTTCCCCTACACCCGCTGTGCTGCTCTCTTCCGTCGCCGTCCGCCCTGTCATCTCACGGAGGAGCAGTTTGCCATTGCCCTTGACCTTGTGGATGCAGTCCGTAACATCTCGCATCACGCAAGTCCTCACCGCGAAGAAATGCTCATGCATCTGCTGAGTATCCTTCTGAACTTGCTTGGAGAATACCACGTAGCCAACTATCCCGACGAGGTGGCGGGGCGCGAAAGTCTTTTCAGCCGTTTCTATGAGTCCATTATTGAGCACTACCGCGAGTCACACGAGATGGCTTTCTATGCACGGCTGCACCATCTGACTCCCAAATACTTTGCCTCGCTCATTAAAGCCGAAACGGGCATCAGCGCCACCGAGTGGATTACCAACTACGTTATCATTCAGGCCAAGATGTTGCTCGACTCGCACAAGGAGATGACCGTGCAGCAAATCAGTTACCACCTCGGATTCTCCGAACAGGCTTCCTTCAGCCGTTTCTTCAAGGCCAATACGGGCATGACTCCAAGTGAATACAAGGAGAAGGGGTAATCTCTCATTTCACCCATGCTTCTTGTATTTGGCTTTTACTATCTCGTATGAATTACGTGTCAATTCTTTCAGTAAGTCATCCGGCGCAGTCTTTGGGTTGATGCCTATCCAATGCTTGGGTGATTCGTTATACGGATTGCCGATGCAC
>JAFYDA010000096.1 GCA_017545045.1 Prevotella sp.
CGGGGTCCCACCTCTTCCCATTCCGAACAGAGAAGTTAAGCCCGCCTGCGCCGATGGTACTGCAATGCAATGCGGGAGAGTAGGAGGCCGCCGCCTTTTCAGGAGAAGCCCTGTTATCAGCAACGATAGCAGGGCTTTGTTGTGTCAAGACAGGCACATCCTCCTTTCTTTATGTGTCATATTTCAGCAACAGATAACGTTTTCATTCTGTCCATATGATATTGGCATTAGGGTATATTGCCTTCACCTCGTCATAGGCATGCTTTACGTGATAGTCGTAAATGCAGTCAAAGATTGACAAAACTCAATAGAAAGGTTAAATCACCTTTGAAAAACATGAAAAATATACTTTTTCTGGCAAATAGAACTGAATTTCAGAAAAAAATATTACCTTTGCGGCAATGCCGCGTGTTCAAATAAAGCAAGCCGGACAAATACAGAATAAGTAATTTCGCAATATAATGTAAATAATCAAACATATTAACTCTTATGAACAGAAGATACAGCGTCTATCAACTGCACGCAAAAATAGACCAGATGGCGCGCTTTCTCAATCTCGACAAGTACATAGAAGGTGAGAAAAACTCGCTGCAGGAGATTCAGTCTTATTTCAAGGTCAACAAATGGGCCTACAGGCATTTCCACTCTCAGGGACGGTTTCATGCACTTTCGTGTCTCCCGCAATGGTGCTTTCTCCGATGAAGACGTGTACTATCAGCCAGATACTGTTGCCGGCTATATCAAGGACGGTGACAACGTACTTGAACTAGGGTTTGGAAATGGCTCTAACTTGCTTTATCTGGCCCATTGTTTTCCAGGCGCACACTTCACTGGCAAGGACCTGCAGTTGTTGGAGCGTGACGACGTTCCGTCGAACGTGACCACCTTACAGGGCGACTACAGCGACCTGTCGCAGATTGCTGACAACAGCATGGATGTGGCCTTTGCATTTGAAACTGTAGTCCACAATACTGACAAGGAGAAAATCTACCGCGAAGTCTTTCGCGTACTGAAGCCAGGAGGCGTGATGATTGTCTATGACTATGCCCTTAGTGCAGCCTACAATACCTTCGACGCTCATACGCAGAAGGCCATTGCCCTTATTTCAAAAGGCTGTGCGTCAGCCATGATAGAGTCGCTTGACGAACTGAACAGTCATTATACCAATAGCGGTTTGACAATTGAGCGCACGACCGACGTCAGCGACGAGACACTGCCCGACCTGCGCCGGCTGGAGCGCAAGGCGGCAAAAATTATGAACCGCCCAACGTTGGCAAAACTGATGTTTGCATTATTGCCCGAACAGTTTGTGACGAACATCATTGTAGGCTATCTGGGCTACGACTCGTGCAAGTCGGGCGTTATCACCTATCAGGAGTGGCTGCTCAGGAAGCCCAAGCAAGCATAAGAATGCGAGGAACGGAGTAGCGGCAATCATTGAAACGACAAAGATTGTTTGACTCCTTCTAACTGCCGATATGTAAACAGAAAAAGAGGGTGTGCCAATTTTGACACATCCTCTTTCGTGTGTTTTACATATTCTTAGTTTTTGGCTTTTAGATTGGTGATGCAAATATACAATAATATTTTGTATTCACCAAATATTTTTTTACAAATCTTTGCTTTTCTTAGTCAGCGATTTTTCTCAAGTGAGTTCTGAAAGCCTTGATATTTGTATTGAATGATGCTGTAGAGGCATTAGTAAGCCTGTCTCGCAAGAAATTTTTACGATGTTTTTTTTTGTTAAAGTGTTGCGACATTGAATAATTCTTTGTATCTTTGCAGTCGAAAAGTTTTCCAAAACGGAAAACTTTTTTGAGCGAAAGCGTGAAATAGTTTTCCAAAACGGAAGACTTCATGGAAGAAAGAATGTGTGTAGAATAACAAAAAATAAAATTATGATGGAGATAAAGAACTTTACTATTACCAAGCGTGACGGTACAAAAGACCGTTTTTCTTTGGACAAAATTATGAATGCCATCGTCAAGGCATTTGAGAGCGTTCACGAACCTACTGACCTTGGGACTATCTCAAAGATTATCAGTCATTTAGATATGCGCGATGATATCAAGGTAGAGGAAATCCAGAATCAAGTAGAGGAGGCGCTGATGCGTGAAGGCTTTTATAGGGTCGCCAAGTCATTTATTCTCTATCGTCAAGAACATTCCGAGGATCGTGAAACGCTGGAAAAGATGCTGTTCCTTTCTGAGTACATGGAGTCCATGAATGCTGCCACTGGTTCAAAATATGATGCCAATGCCAATGTTGAGCACAAAAATATTGCAACGCTGATCGGCGAGTTGCCCAAATCGAACTTTATTCGCCTGAATCGTCGTCTGCTGACAGACCGCATAAAGAAAATGTATGATAAGCAACTCGCTGATGAATATATTGACAAACTAACTCACCATTTTATATATAAGAATGACGAGACGAGTCTGGCGAACTACTGTGCTTCCATCACGATGTACCCCTGGCTTATCGGCGGCACGACTTCTATTGGTGGTAATTCCACGGCTCCGACGAACCTGAAGTCATTCTGTGGTGGTTTCGTCAACATGGTCTTTATGGTCAGTTCGATGCTGAGTGGTGCATGTGCCACGCCAGAGTTCTTAATGTATATGAACTATTTCATCGGCAAAGAATATGGTTTGGACTATTGGAAGCGTACTGATGATCAGGCCGACCTGAGTTTAAAGAAACGTACCATAGATAAGATTATTACCGATTATTTTGAGCAGATTGTCTATACACTGAATCAGCCGACGGGTGCACGCAACTATCAGGCCGTATTCTGGAACATAGCCTATTACGATCGCTATTATTTCGAGAGCATTTTTGGCGATTTCTATTTCCCCGACGGTTCAAAGCCGGATTGGGAAGGATTGTCGTGGCTTCAGAAGCGCTTCATGAAATGGTTCAACCATGAGCGCACGAAGACATTGCTGACATTTCCCGTAGAAACCATGGCATTGCTCGTCGATGAGAATGGCGATTGTAAGGATCCTGAGTGGGGCGACTTTACTGCAGAGATGTATTCAGAGGGACACTCTTTCTTCACTTACATGAGCGATAATGCAGACTCGCTGAGTTCATGCTGCCGTCTGCGCAATGAGATTACGGATAATGGCTTCAGCTATACCTTGGGCGCCGGCGGTGTTTCGACGGGTTCTAAGAGTGTGCTCACCATCAATCTGAACCGTTGCGTCCAGTATGCCGTAAACCATAAGATAGACTATTTGGACTATTTGAGTGGTATTATCGACCTGTGTCACAAGGTTCAGTTGGCTTATAACGAGAATCTGAAAGAACTGCAGGCGCATGGTATGTTGCCGCTGTTCGATGCTGGCTACATTAATATAAGTCGTCAATATTTGACCATCGGCATCAACGGTCTGGTGGAGGCCGCTGAGTTTATGGGTCTGAAGATTACTCCTAACGACGACTATCTGCACTTTGTACAGGGCATCCTTGGCCTGATAGAGAAGTACAACAAGAAGTACCGCACAAAGGAAGTGATGTTCAACTGCGAGATGATTCCTGCTGAGAATGTCGGCGTGAAGCACGCCAAGTGGGATCGTGAGGACGGTTATTTCGTGCCGCGTGACTGCTACAACAGCTATTTCTATGTCGTGGAGGACGATTCGCTGTCGGTTATAGACAAGTTCAAACTGCATGGCGCTCCCTACATTGAGCATTTGACGGGTGGTTCGGCCTTGCACATGAATTTGGATGAGCATCTGTCGAAGCAGCAGTACCAGCAGCTGCTGAAGGTGGCAGCCAAGGAAGGCTGTAACTACTTTACGTTCAACATTCCCAACACCATCTGCAACGAATGTGGCACCATTGACAAGCGCTACCTGAAGGAGTGTCCTCACTGCCATTCGAAGAATGTGGACTACATGACCCGCATTATCGGCTACTTGAAGCGTGTCAGCAATTTCTCGCAGGCTCGTCAGGAAGAGGCATCTCGTCGTTATTATGCCCATGCAGAGCAAAAGTGAAAAGTGAATAGTTAAAATGAACGATTTGCTGCCGCACTAAAATGCTGAAGTATGTTAATACAGGAGTAGTCTTTCAGGAGATACCTGATGAGGTGACATTGGCCATCAACATAGCTAACTGCCCTTGCCGCTGTCCGGGCTGCCATAGCCCCTATCTGTGGGACGACATCGGTATCCCCTTGGATGCGACTGCCATTGATGAGTTTGTACACCGTTTTTCTTCCGACATTACATGTATTGCCTTGATGGGCGGTGATGCTGATCCCATGGGCGTCGATTTGCTGGCTCAGTATATCCACGAAGAGTATCCACTACTGAAGGTAGCTTGGTACAGCGGTCGTCTGCGTGTACCTCCGCAGGTAACGAAGACGGATTTCGACTATATAAAGATAGGTCCTTATATCCGCCATTTGGGTCCGTTGAACTTGCCTACCACCAATCAGCGTATGTACCGAAAATGCATTGACGGTACGTTTGAAGATATCACCTACCGTTTCTGGAAGAATGAAAAGTTAGCTTCAATGTAACCAAACACTCTTACCAAGATGAAGAAGAAAAGAAGATGGCATTGTCTGGCGGGTCAGGAACCGACAGAACTGGATCGTCAGATTATGTACTGGGAGAATAAAGGAAAGCTTGTTCCCACCCGTGAGCTTATCAAGACCCCCGAGCAGATTGAAGGCATCCGCCGTGCCGGTGTCGTGAACACCGGTGTGCTCGACGAGGTGGCAAAGCATATAAAGGCAGGCATGTCGACACTTGAGATAGACCAGATTTGCCGTCGCTATTGCGAAGAACATCATGCTACGCCAGCCTGTTTGAACTACGGTGGCGACGATGAAACGCCTCCGTTTCCCATGTCGGTGTGTACCAGCATTAATGAAGTGGTGTGTCACGGTGTGCCAAAGGAAGAGGATATCTTAGAGGAAGGCGACATCATCAATGTCGACTTCACGACAATTGTCGACGGCTACTATGCTGATGCTTCGCGCATGTTCATCATTGGTAAGACCACTCCGGAGAAGGAGCAACTGGTGCGCGTGGCCAAGGAGTGTCTGGAGTTAGGCATGGAGGCCGCTAAGCCTTTCGGTTTTGTCGGCGATATCGGTCATGCCATCGAGAAGCACTGCAAGAAGTATGGCTATGGTATCGTTCGCGACCTGGCCGGCCACGGTGTGGGCAACGCCTTTCACGAAGAGCCCGATGTTGATCACTACGGTCACCGCGGCACAGGCATGCTTTTAGTGCCTGGCATGGTTTTTACTATTGAGCCGATGATCAACATGGGCACATGGAAGGTATTCATCGATGCCAACGATCCATACGGCTGGGAGGTCGTCACCGAGGACGAGAAGCCCAGCGCTCAGTGGGAGCACACGCTGCTGATGACCGACCACGGTGTCGAAGTGCTGACCTATTGAATGTCACACCTCTCTGTATAGATTTTCTTGAAATCCTCCCATTTGTAATAAGGATAGAGTTCTGAGGGTAGGGGCAGTGTTGCCTCGTGGCCGTTTAGAAGGCATTTCACGAGAACGCTCTGCCCTTTCTTCTTGCTGCGATAGAATATCAGTTGCAAGTTGGAGGCCTTGCCTGTTTGCCAGTTCTGGTAGCAGTTCTTCACTTCGTACGGGTCTTCAGGGTCTCGGTCGGCTCCGTTGATACCCATGAGCACGGTGAGCGGTCCCAGGCATGTGTCGTGACCGAAGCGGAGGTCGGCCAGCCGTTCACTCTGTCCGTTGATGACGTCATCGGCCTTCTTGATGATGTCGCGCAGAACGGGTATCATGTCGTAGCGTGGCCCGAACACCCATGCATACGATCCTAGATTTTCCCCTTCCCATCGTTTCGCTATTTCGTCATCGCTGATGATGCCAGCCATCATGCCGTCATGGCCGATGCTGGGCAGCGACGTGTAGAGGTTGATGAGGTTGCTGCCTATATGGTTCATGTTGCCTGGCAACCCTTCTGTGCTGGTAAAAACACGTCTGACGACCGTTTCGCGCAGTGAGTCGGTGTAGATGAACTGTTGGCGGTTCTTTTCGAATCGCGGTGTCGACTTTGGGTAGCTGCGTCGCAGCGGGTTCTGGCGGTCGGTAGGCACTACGCCGTCGAGCGTCTTTCGTGCGGATTGCTCGCGTATCTCAATCTTGGGATTACATTGTGTCAGTTCCTCACAGAAGGATGCCATGCTGAGCACGCAGCGGCCTGTGAGCGAGGAGATGGCGAACACGTGACCTCCCTTTTTGAAAACATCGGTGAAATTGTTGTACATGGCACGTGCAATGCGTTGGTGCTGTTCCCATCCCAAATCACTCAGTTCACTTACGCCGGTGGCCAGTTCGTCCTTGGCCGCCATGAACTTAGTGCGGAATGCCTCGCCCTCGGCGGTCAGCCTGCCCAGAGTGTGTGCCTTGCTCAGCAGCGAGTCAAGTTCACGGTAGAGCATGTTGTTCCAATAGTAGCGCGATCCGTGTCGCCCGTAGTGACTGATGTAGAACGGTTTGTATCCGCTGGGTGTCTTGCTCAGCGGTGTCTCTTCGAAGCAGTATGGATAGTCTGTACCATAGGCTTTTCTCGGGTCGGCCTTCAGTTGTTCAAGAGCCGGAATGTCCTGTGCCCCTGTCGTAATGACAGCGAGGCACAAGACTAAAACGTTGATAAATCTTTTCATATCATTAATATCTCATAAGGCTATTCAAAGTCTGTCAATACGAGCCTGTCGAGACATTCCTCATCCATTCCGGCAAACTCGTCTGTAAACACGGACAGCGCAATCATGTCCTCCACTTCCATATCTACGATTTCCAGTTGCGGTTTCAAATATTTTTTCATGTTGGCGCCTCCTTATTTAAGATACACTTTTTTATTGTCAATGATGTTGATTCCTTTCCCGAGACGACTGCGCTGACTGCCGTTGACATCGTAAATGCGGCTGTTGCCATTGAGCAGTGCGTTGAGAGTCTGGATACCCGTCACGGCGTTGTCCTTGTCGAAGAAATAGGCTCTCGCATCTGAAGCCTCCGGTGTGCGGAGGTAGCAGCGGTTAGCCTTGAGTACAGGCTGCATTCCATCTCCTACGAGGTAGAATCCGGTCTTTCCCTCAGGACTCTGCAGTACGTATGCACCGACAGGAGCCGTGGTCTGGCTGTATACGCCATGCAACCATCCCTTCATGGCGCTGCCCGATACCGGCGTCCCGTTAAACGAATTGTTGACGCTGTTCTCACTGTAGATGACAACCGGTGTATTTGCAGGAACGGTGGTTGTGATTTCTGTAAGTGTAAGCACATTGTCAGTTGTGACACCATCCACGGAATAGGCAGTGACACCTTCAGGAATCGTCACGTCGAAGGGAGCGGCAAAGGTACCGTAATGGGTATCGCCGATGTTCATTGTTGCCGTGCTGTTTCCGAGATACTCCAGGGTGAAATGGTCGAACTTACAGTCGTTGCTTGTATAGCTTTTCAGTTCCACGCCGAGGACAATCTTGCCGTCGGTCACTTCAGTCGTGACGCTGGCGGTGTTATCAGTCAGTTTGGTCATGTCGGCCTTGTCATCGTTGGCAAAGAGCCAGGCACCAGAATGGATGACGCTGCTGCTGGTGCGCACGCTGAGGCGGTACTTGCCGGTAGGCAGACCGGTGACCGTCTGCGAAATGCTTCTGTCGGTGAGGTTACCTGAGCCCTGCCACTTGTTGAAGTAGCTGCTGCCTACCTTTGCAGGGAGGTAGTTGGCATACTCGCACTCGAAGGCATCGTCCTGCGAGAGCGTCCAGCCTACGGGCTGCTTGGCGTGGAAGTTGTTGTAGCGTGTGCCATCGGCGTTGGTGATGACATACGAAATATCGATGGGGTTCTCCTCAGATGCCTTGTCGATATTCTCGACGGCAGCGACGTAGTTGCCGCGCAGGATGGCGTAGAAGTCGAACTTTCCGCCGTTCTCTTCAGCGATGTCGCCACTGATCTCATTCGTGCTGTCGTAACGGCCTAAGTAATTGCCGCTCTTGTTATTCATGAGCACCCAGTAGCCATCGGGCCGGTAGGAAGGAGCAACGTAGGCGCGGTCAGTCCAGCCCTCGCCGTTATTCTCCGTGCGGTAGTTCCATGCGTTGGGGGCATCGTTCGACTGCAGGCAGATGTCAGGATTGCCGGCACTGGTGATGACGAGCCATTTCATTTCATCGGTAAGGTCGAACTTCGCGCCAGAGTGATTGCTGCCGTCGAAGCAGTCGAAAGTCCACAGGGCGTCTTTGCTGCCCTCGGGATAAACGTCATCCTCATACCACATTGTCTTATAACTGTTGCCCTGCTTGTTGCCCGTGCCGAGCACGAGGCCGTTGTCAGTGCCGTGGTCGTAGATGGCGAAGAAATACTGGCTTACGTCATCCAGGGCGTTAATCTTCTTCCACCCCTTGGCCTCGGCATGACGCTCGCCTACCTCCTTCGGTGTATAGAGGGCCACGCGCTCGGCGCGGAACTCCTGCGTGCTGGAGCCGTTGAGCAGATTGGCCTGGAAGCCGATGTACACCTCCGTCTCTTCGTCAAGTTGGAAGTAGAGACCCTGCACCGTCAGGTCGCCCGTGCAGCTGCTGATAGGGTAGTAGGCGATGCTCTGTCCGGGGATGTCGCCTGTCTCGCTGAGGTTGGTGCTGACGAACATGTAGGCCTGCTGGCTGATGTTGTAAGTGGTGTTGTAGGCAGCGCCGAAGTAGTATTTGCCTGCTGGCAGGGTCATCTGTCGGTAGATGCGGGCATTCTTCAGGTCACCAGAGGTGTTGCTTCCGGCATCGTTCCATACGCCGAGCATCAGTGCCTCGTTGCCGCTGTACTTGTCGAGTCCCTGCTTGGTGCCGTCGCCGCCGTTGGGGATGTTGAAGTTCTCCACCGTCCAGTTCTTAGGCTTGCCGAAGCGGCTGCTGCCACCGGCTGAGCGGGTGAAATTGTTGGCCTCAATAAGATACTCTGTGGTAAGATTGGCCTCAATGATGCCACTGAAAGCGCCGCCTCGGTTCATGCCGTCGTTCTGGAACAAGCGGTAGGCCTCGGCAAGGGTTTCGCGGGCTGCATCATAGTCCCCGTCGGGCAAACCGACGGTCACGGACTTGGCTGTCGTGACGGCGGTGCGCAGCTGTTCGAGCTTGGCAGGGCTGAGCTTGCCTGTGTTGAAGGGCTGTGCTTGTGAAGCAGCCTCGTCGGCAGCAGTCTCCACACCCTCAATGAGGCTCTGCAGCTTCTCGTAGGCACTTTGGCTGTCTGACTTAAAGGTGATGCGGAAAACGGGAGCAATATTGTTGGGTTTTGTGCTGGGTACTTTTACTGTCAATCCGTTGATGTCCTGTGTGAATTCCACGGCACTGCCGCCGAGGAGCGTCACGCTTTCCACCTCGCCGCTATACGACGGTTCGGCAATGGAGAAGGCTTTGAAGCTGAAGTCACCAGCCTCCGGCCATGCCATGATGGTGGCGTAGACGGCACCGTCCTTCGTCACGTAGCGCACGTCCTGTGCCGAGTAGGCCTGTCCCTCGTTGAATCCCTGTGCGTTCATGGGGTTGGCAGCCTCGGCCAAGGGGCCTTCGCCGAAGGTCTTCCACATACGCGTACCATATATACTTTCACCATTGATATCCATCCATGCCTTGATGTCGTTCAGCACCTTCTTCTCTTTGTCGTCGATGGTGCCGTTGCCCTTCACGGGGATACTCACCAGCAGGTTGCCGTTCTTCGACACCACGTCGATGAGCATGCGGATGACAGTGGCACCGCTCTTGTAGCTGTTTCCGTTATAGACGTTCTGGTCGTAGTGCCATTGGCCGATGCAGGTGCATGTCTGCCAGTACTGCTCCTGTGGACGGTCGGGAATGCCGCGCTCCACGTCCCACATCATGTAGCCCTTCTGCTCGGCGGTGAGCTGTTTGCCCGTGACCACCACCTGCTGCTTGCCATCGTGATTGGCAGCACTGTGGTTATAGTAGTGCTGCAGGATGTTCTTGCCTATCTGGTCGTCGCAGCCGTAGAACGGCATGGCGGTGTCATCGAAGTAGATCATGTCGGGGTCGTAGTCGTTGATGAGCTCCAGCACGCGATTCTGGAACTTCTGCTTGTAGGCCGTCGAGGGCTGCGAGGCACCGTTGCCCCATTCCCACTGCGAGTGAATGGTGCCGCTGCTCTCCCAACCCGAGGAATGGGTGTGGTCCTGGGCATAGAGCTCCTGCGGATCCATGCCTTCCCACCACTGGCCGGCACCGTCCTCTTTCTTCAGGTTGCCGTCGAATTTCTGCGACGGCTCAAGCCATGTCCAGGCATGTGAGGCGTGGATGCTGACACCGAGTGGCAGGCCCTCGGCCTTGCAGGCGTCGCTCCATCCCTTGATGAGGTCCTTCTTAGGACCCACGTTCACTGAGTTCCACTCCTGATAGGGTGAGTTCCAGTTGTCAAAGTTGTCGTGGTGGTTACCCAGTGCCATGAAGTAGCGGGCGCCCACGCTCTTGTAGAGGCTCACCAGCTCCTGCGGATCCCACTGGTCGGCCTTCCAGGCGTTGCACAGATCCTTCAGTCCGAATGTGGAGGGATTGCCGAAATGACTCACGTGGTAGTCGTATTGTCCGGAACCCTCATAATACATGAAGCGTGCGTACCAGTCACCGTCCTCGGCCTGGCACTGCGGCCCCCAGTGTGCCCAGATGCCAAACTTTGCGTCCTTGAACCATTCGGGGCACTCCCAGGCACTGAGCGATTCCCAGTTGCCATCGAACGCACCGGTCTTCACGGCTACGTTCTCCGTCTGTGCATTGGCCATTAAGGCAAATGCAACGAACCATAAAGTAAAAATCTTTCTCATTTTATTGATTCAGTAGTTGTCTTTTGATTATCGTGCTGCAAAGATATGAAAAATCTCGTTTCTTTTACTTCAAAATATTACTCAGAAATAGCACAAAATTATCATCTGTCCGAAAAATATTAATTCTGTGCTATAAATTCGCACTATTATTCTATGTCAGGACCGTTTTTATTCGTATCTTTGCAGCACAAACTTATGAAACGATGATACAGATTCCCATTGAGTCGATGAACCTTATGCTGCTGAATGTGGGACTCGCCCGTCACAATGCAGACTGGAACTGGAAGGACATCAGTTCACCCTTCATCCGCATTTTTTACGTCACCGAGGGCGAGGCCATGGTCCACCTGCAGAAGCAGAACGTTCTGTTGCGCCCCCGCCATCTGTATATCATCCCAGCCTACACCGTTCATTCCTACGAGTGTCACGGGGTGTTCGTACATTATTATCTCCACATGTACGAGGGCTTTAAAAGCGAGATGAACCTACAGGAGGTCTATGAATTACCCACAGAGGTGGAGGGCACGGAAGTGACGGAACGGCTTTTTGAATACCTGTGCGACCAGCTGCCTGACGCACGGCTGCCACAGGCAGACCCTCGCAGTTACGACACGACGGCCCAGACGTCGGACTACGTGGCCCGCTACCGTGACATGGAGCTATGGAAGAAAATGGAGTTGCGCGGTGCCATGCTGATGATCATGTCGCACTTCATTCACAAGTCGCGGCCCCGCGTATGGACAGGCGACGAGCGCATGAAACGAGTGCTGGAACACATCCATGCCCACATTGGTGACAGCATTGACGTGGAGAAACTGGCGGGCGTGGCGAACGTCACCAAGCCCTACTTCATAAAACTGTTTAAGCAGGAGTTTGGCTCCTCGCCCGTACAATATATTAATAATAAAAAGGTGGAACGGGCGCAGTTGCTGCTTTACACGACCGACAAGACCGTAAAGGAAGTCGCCTACACCCTTGGCTTCAACGACCAGAACTACTTTATCCGCATGTTCCATAAGATGACAGGCATCACGCCGCAAGAATACCGCCGACGGCTGAAGTAGGTCACGGTGTCTGTTGGCACATGTTTTCCGTGGCGCCTCTACAGATCTCTGCGGAGGCTCCACAGAAAATTCCCACGGCTTGGGACAAATGTCCCAGGGCCTGGGACAAATACGCGGAGGCTCCGCAGAAATCTGAGTGTACAGCGGAATCTTCCTGTAAAAAGCCAAATTAAACTAACTTTTCAAAATGAACATCGAGCTGGAACAGTTGCTTCATCGTCCGGTTGACCTGGTCATAGAAGGAGAAAAGTTGGTGACGAGGGTTCAGTTCCATTGACACCTCGTCAAAGTGCAATTTTAAAGTGCAAAATTTTGGCACTTTTCTTGTTTGTTGCCGAAATTTTGTATCGAAAAGTCGTTTGAAAAAGTGTAACGAAGTATCATAATTTAGAGTTATTCTGACTGTCGAATGAAACGTGTTTTCCGCTCCTCTATAACACGCTTGTAAGTGCGTCTTTCCGCGAATCGTTCAAAGTCCAGCCTGCAGGGATGCAACGTCCTGTCATTCTTCCGGTCTTTTAAGTACAAACTTCCCGATGGCATCCATGCCGCAAATCATCTCCAGCATACCGAAAAAATCATTTTCGTCCACTTTCCTTGCTCTGCACAATGCTCTACGGTTGGCACCTTCAGGCAACATATTAGTGAACACGGGGAAGATGCGCTCCGAGTGATACACCTTCTGGCTCGCTTTATTCGATGTTTAATGCTTTCTTGATAATCGGCTCCAATTCCTCGGCCCCATTTTTTTATGCACAATGTGGCGCATATTCCATTTTTTATTCGTACCTTTGCACGCAGATTGCAAGAGAATGCGGCGGATAAATTGACGATGGAACAAGATATATATATAATAGGTATAGAGTCGAGCTGTGACGATACATCGGCGGCGGTGCTGAAGAATGGCGTATTGCTGTCGAACGTTACGGCGTCGCAGGCCGTGCATGAGGCTTACGGCGGCGTGGTGCCTGAACTGGCCTCGCGTGCCCATCAGCAGAACGTGGTGCCAGTGGTAGACCAGGCCCTGAAGCGGGCAGGCATCACGAAGGAACAGCTGTCGGCAGTGGCTTTCACACGCGGTCCGGGGCTGATGGGCTCACTGCTGGTCGGTGTGAGCTTTGCCAAAGGGCTTGCCCGTGGCCTGGGCATTCCCCTGATAGACGTGAACCACCTGCAGGGGCATGTGATGGCACACTTTATCAGGGAGCCGGAAAACCCGGAAAGTCCGGGAAGTACGGTAAACAATATTCCCCCGCTGCCGTTTATCTGCCTGTTGGTGTCGGGCGGTAACTCGCAGATCGTGAAGGTGAACGCCTACAACGACATGGAGGTGCTGGGGCAGACTATCGACGACGCTGCCGGCGAGGCCATCGACAAGTGCTCGAAGGTGATGGGGCTGGGCTATCCCGGCGGTCCGGTTATCGACCGTCTGGCCCGTCAGGGTAATCCGAAGGCCTACCAGTTTGCTGAGCCGAGTATTCCCGGACTGGACTACAGCTTCTCCGGGTTGAAGACGTCGTTCCTCTACTCACTGCAGAAATGGGTGGCCGAGGAGCCCGACTTTGTGGAAAAGCACAAGGAGGACATTGCGGCCTCCCTGGAATGGACTATTGTAGACATCCTGATGAAGAAACTGAAGAAAGCCGTCAAGCAGACGGGCATCAAGCATGTGGCTGTGGCCGGTGGCGTGAGTGCCAACAACGGGCTCCGCAATGCTTTCCACGATGCCGCCAAACGCTATGGCTGGACGATATACATTCCAAAGTTCAGCTATACCACGGATAATGCTGCCATGATAGGTATCGTGGGCTACTATAAGTATCTGGACGGCGAGTTCTGCGGTATTGATGCACCAGCGTTCTCGAAGGTTACGTTCAAATAGTCTCATCTGAAATAAATAGTAAAAAGTAAATTGTCAAAAAAATAAATACGTAAGATGGATTTTGAAGCAAAAATTACCAGCAGGGAGGTGAGTGAACTGCTGTGGGATATGGAAAAGACCGTTTCGACGGCAGAAAGCTGCACGGGTGGTCGCATTGCCGAAGCCATTATTGCAGTGCCTGGCGCATCGAAGTATTTCAAGGGTGGCATCATCTCGTATGTCAACGAAATCAAGGAATCGCTCTTAGGCGTTGACCCGCAAGTGCTGGAAGAGAAAACTGCTGTGTGTGAGGAAGTTGCCATTCAGATGGTGAAAGGCGCCTGTCGTACGCTGAATACTGACTATGCCATCTCGGCCACGGGCATCGCAGGACCTTCAGGCGGGACGAAGGACATCCCTGTGGGAACCATCTGGCTGGCTTGTGGAAATGAGAGTCGCGTGGAGACGCTGAAGGTGGAGGAAGACCACGGGCGCGACATCAACTTGGCAATAGCCACCAATAAGGCCATGCAGTTGTTCTTGAACTTCCTGAAGGCCGAAAATGTGCAAAGACCAGAACTGGAAGGTTAAAAAATATTAAGATGAGGATAATTCTCAATTCTCATTTCTCAATTCTCAATAAAAAGTTGTACCTTTGCACCCTGTTTGGAATAAGTTACTAAAAAGTACACAAAAAAAGGAGTAGATAGAAATGTCGAAGATTTGTCAAATCACCGGAAAGAAGGCACAGATAGGTTGCAATGTGTCTCACTCAAAGCACCGTACAAAGAGAAGCTTTGACGTCAACCTCTTCAGCAAGAAGTTCTACTATGTAGAGGAGGATTGCTGGATTCAGTTGAAGATCAGTGCTGCTGGTCTGCGCATGATTAATAAAGTAGGCCTCGATGCTGCATTGAAGCAGGCTGTTGCCAAGGGATATGTAGACTGGAAGGACATTAAAGTGATAGGAGATTAATAGACCATGGCAAGCAAGAAAGCAAAAGGCAATCGCGTCCAGGTCATTCTGGAGTGCACAGAGCATAAGGCAAGTGGTATGCCTGGAACAAGCCGCTACATTACCACGAAGAATCGCAAGAATACGCCCGAGCGTATGGAGTTGATGAAGTATAACCCCATCCTGAAGAAGATGACTCTTCACAAGGAAATAAAATAATCACGACTGAAGTATGGCAAAGAAAACCGTTGCTACCCTCCATGAAGGTTCAAAGGATGGTCGCGCTTACACAAAGGTGATCAAGATGGTGAAGAGCCCGAAGACGGGTGCTTACATCTTCGACGAGCAGATGGTTCCTAACGAGGCCGTAAAGGACTTCTTCAAGAACTAGGAAATAATAAACTCTATCATAAAGTCAGGCTACATCTTCAAGTTGTAGTCTGTTTTTTTTGTCATTAGTCTTTGGTGCTGGCGCATTCTGCGAAAAGCCTTTCGAACTGCTGTCTGAGTAAGCGGGGCTGGGAAATGATGTTACGCAGCTCAGCCAGTCGCCGCTCATTGGGTGAGCCTGGTATCCACAGTCGGATGTAGCCGTTGACGGAGTATTTCTCGTCCATGTGCTGCTGGAACCGTTGCCACTGATGCTCATGGTCGAGTTCAGGATAGTTGGCCAGACCATATTGTATGGTGCGCAGGAAAACAATCTCAGGTACGATGTCACGGTCGGCTTCGGCAATGATTTTCCCGTAGAGGCTACGAGGGGCATGACTTGCTGAGGCACGATGGTCTTCTACCGCCTCCTTCATGATTTTTATCTGTTCGGCCGAGAACCATCGCTTCAGACGTGCATCCGATGCCAGAATCTTGCCACCGGTGACGTGGTGAATGGCTCTTGGGCCCGACATGCCCAGGTCGTGATAGGCAGCAATGGCGTAGACCATGTTGATGTCGGCTCCTGTAATACGTACCAAATCCAAGGCGTTGCGAATGACACGGGTAACGTGTTCCAGATTGTGGGCACGGTCGAACTGGGCGTACTGTGGCAGTATGTTTGTTTCGACAAACTCCACTAAATCGAGGCTCGGAGAATTGGTTATCATAAAAAAACGGTGAATATTTTTGCAAATGTACGAATTTCTCCTTACTTTTGCAAGAAAATAAGGAGATAAAATGAACGAAACAGATCATATTAAGACTGACTCACTGCGTGCGTGGTTCCTGGCAGCCCGTCCAAAGACGCTGTCGGGGGCTGCAGTGCCTGTGATGATAGGAGTAGCGTTGGCCTATACTGATGCCCGTGACTATTATGTGGAAGGAACTTTCAGTTGGACGGCAGCCGTGTTGTGCCTGCTTTTTGCTTTCCTCATGCAAATAGATGCCAATTTCATCAATGATTTCTTTGATTTCACCAATGGTTCGGACGATGCCGAGACCCGCTTGGGACCTCGGCGGGCTTGCGCCCAGGGGTGGGTGAAACTCGACTCCATGAAGCGGGCCATAGCCATGACCACCTGTCTGGCTTGTGTCGTCGGCCTGCCGCTGGTGTGGTATGGCGGTCTTGAAATGGTGCTTATCGGGGTTATCTGTGTGGTGTTCTGTTTCCTTTATACCACCCATTTGTCGTATATGGGACTGGGCGACGTCCTTGTCATCGTCTTTTTCGGCATAGTGCCCGTCTGCATCAGCTATTACGTGCTGCTTCATACCTGCACGTGGCAGGTGTTTGTCGCTTCTTTGGCTTGCGGATTGGTTATCGACGGCCTGTTGCTGGTGAATAATTTCCGCGACCGCGAAGGCGACCGTGCCGTGGGCAAGAATACGCTGGTCGTGCAGATTGGCGAGAAAGCCGCTTTGGCGCTTTACCTCAGTGTGGGCATCGTGGCTTGCCTGATGGGGGTCGTGTTTTGGCTCAATGGTCACGTGCTGGCTTTCTTGCTGCCTCTTATCTATTTGGTGTTGCATGTCTTCACCTATCTGAAAATCAAGCGTATCTATCAGGGGAAAGCACTGAACATCTGTCTGGGAGAGACAGCACGAAATATCTTTATCTATGGGCTGACCGTGACGGTGGGCGTGCTGATCTGATTGTCGTTTAGTTGAAGAAATTCCAGGAAACGCCCAGTCTCAGGACGGAACTGTCGGTCGGGTAGTGGGGGGTAAGGAACGATTTCTTGTTGAACGATCCGCTTGTGGCATTGGTCATCATGACGAAGAATCGCGCACGCTTCAGATGCATATTGGCATAGACATCGATAAAGGGGTAGTTTCCCAGCGTGACGCGGCTATCGGCGTTCTCCTGAATGGCAAACTGGTTCAACTGCGGACAGAAGTCGGGGGCTTCGTATTCAGTGAAGAAGGTTGCGGCTGCTCCCAGCTCGACACTGAGAACCCGGGCAATCTTGAATCCAAGATAGAAGTTTGTGAATACGTTCAGGGCCGGTACGGGCAACACGTCCTTATTACTACTGTTCTGATAAGTCAGCACATTCTCCCAATTGACGGGGCCCAGTTTGAAGTGCTGTTTCAGTTGGGCGGTGAGCACGTTGATATTGCTGCTGCACTGGTTGAAACGGGCTGTCAAGTAGTGCCTGGCAGTGGTGGAATAGACATAGCTCATGCCGAGATAGGTGTAATTCTGGATTTCTTCAATGGCTATTCTCAGGCTGGTTTTCGTCTTCTTGTAGCTGAACAGCCCCTCGATACGTGTATGGGTTTCTTTCGACAGGTCATCATTGTCCCACCAAAGGTGCTTGGAATGATAATGCCGCTGGTAGTAGGTGGGATGGAGACGATAGAAGTGAGCGTGAGCTGCTAAAGTCACTGTGTCGCCGAAGAGTGGGAAGTTGAGGTCTGTATTGAAATCGGCCTTCAATTGTCCGGCATCCTCACCGATGGTCCATAGTTCTGCCATAGCGTTGTAATGAAGGGTATTGCCCTGGCTCTTGATGATTTGTCCGCCGATACTGATGTTGTTCTCGGTCACTTTCTCCATGTAGGGCTGTTCGTCGGCACCAAGATTGTCCATGTTGAAATTGCGCAGCTCATGGGTGGCGAAGACTTTCAGGCCGGCCTTGGCATATTTGTTGAATCCTTCAAGCAGTGCCAGGGCGAGCGTGTTTTTCAGCTGGAAATGCTTCGTCTGGTCGTAAACGGAGTCCTGAGCTGCCGTCATTCCCTTGTCGAAATAGGTGTCGGCGTAATAGTCGACAGGCGCGCCATAAGACTGATAGATGCGGTCGTAGCGGTCCATTTCCATCGTGTGGATGATGCTTGTCACCGGTACGAATTCCTTTTTCATGGTGGAGTCTTCCAACTCTTCCTTAGCCTTTTCCGCCCTGAGCAGACTATCCATCTTTTCCTGAGTGTCGACGGTAATGCGGGTGGTGTCGACAGCTGTCGTATCCTTCTTGACAGGTTCTTCGCCAACGATGACCGCGTCTTTGGGGCGTCCGGCAGAAGGAGCTTCCTTATCATCGTCTTTCTTGCGCTTTGCACGTTCCTTGTCTTTCTGGGAAGCCTTGGCGAAGTTGCGGGCTTTTATCTCTTCTTCGGTCATCTTGACCTTTCGGTAGAATCCTAAGTTGTAGCGGTGCGACAGGAAGAAGTGCATGTTGTCGTTGCGGTTCCAGTTCTTGTTAAGGACAGTGGGGATTTCATTCTCACTGAAAGTCTCAGTGGTGGCTTCAGGGTGGATGATGTATTCATCGTTGGTGATACCGCCGTTCTCAGAGGTCTTCTGATGATAGTTTGAGAAGATGGTATGCATGCTGTACTGGTCTCCAAGGTAGGAGGCATAGATTGTGGCTCCGAAGTGAGAAGCCGCCTGATCGCTGAAGTATCCTCGGGCGTAGGCGTAGTTCAGGTCGAATCCCAGTCCTGTACGCTTGCCGGCATTGACGGCGAATTTTGCTTCTAAGTGATCTTCGCCGTTGGTCTTGTCGCCACAGTTGTCATACGACAGGTTGGTGATAGGCGACAGTGTGTTGGTAAAGTGTAGCTGTTCCGGTGACTTGTAGATGAAGCTATAGGGCTCAGTGAACAGGAACTGCTGAGGGGTAGGGCGGTCAATATAGATGCGGTTCTGACGGGCGGTGTAGTTGTTGCCCGTGGTGTTGTACTCGCCGTAAATGCCTGTGTTCAGCGTCATGTTCATGTAGAGGTGCGGAATGGTGTCGACGGTGCCTTTCCTGATGTCGCCGAACTTTCTGTCCACGGTCCATACGTAGATGCCCCGTGGTATTTCCTTGTTCTTGGTGGTGTCGTTGTTGTGGGGATTGAAGTTGCCGTTGCTCCTGTCGCTACGCCGGGTGACATTGCCAGACTCGTCGATTTGGTTGAAGTCTTGTGCTGTAGCGAATAAGGAAAAAAGAAAAGCGAAGATTGCCAGCGGCAATCTCGCTATCCATAGTCTTTGAAGAACGTCCGTTTGAACCGTCATCATGATCAAAGCTTTGCTATTCTTAGTGACAACTCAATGAACTTGAACACGCCGGCACCTATCATGATGTAGACGGCGGTGTCGTGGTCGGCCTTCATATACCATAGCATACCAACGATGGCGCCGATGATGAACAGCAGGTTCAGCCATTGGCGCAAGCCGCGCAGGCGGCCTGTGTCCTCAAAGGGTTGAAGGTCGTGGTATTTGCTCATTTCAGCAGACTGGCAAATTTGTTGAACAGATAGTCTTTACGGTCAATGGTCTTGCGACGGAACTTGCCCGAGACGCGAGACAGCTTGTTCTTCTTCTTTGTCAGTCCCTCTTCGTCAGTAATCCAGTCCTCTGCCTTGAAGGTCTGCGGGGCGCGCTCCTCTTCATACAGATAGTAGATGCGGGTCATGGTGATGTCGGCTTTCCCGTCCTCGCATTTAACAACCAGATTGTAGTAGAGACGTGTACGGTCGAGCACAAGGGCCGTAGACTTGAAGACGAGCCATTCCTGATAAGTACCGGCAACCTCAAAATTGTCAGGGTCGTCGAGTATGATGCGGCTCTGCTCAAACTGGTTGGCTTCCTTGGTCATTTTCTCCATATAGCTTTTCACGATGGCGTAGATGTCCTTGGCACTCTTGTTTGGAGCATCGACAACTGTATGGAACACCACTTTACCGTCAACTACGGGTACGGCTCCTACCAGATATTTTTGGTCTGGATTTGTGGTTTGTACATCCTGCTCTGGCATTTCCCAGGTATTTTGTGCTGTCAAGGCCATCGGCAGGCACATCATCATTGTTATTAATAGCTTCTTCATATCGTTTTTTGTTTTAACTCGACAAAATTACAAATAATAATCCGTTTCAACGCAGAACTTAACTATTAATCTTTTATTTTTTCAATTTTTTAATGTTCTGTGAAGACGCATTAGACAAAAAAGAAAAAAGCGACAAACCGTGATAGTCTGCCGCTTTTCACCCCTTCTGTGACTCCCGCGGGATTCAAACCCACAACCTTCTGATCCGTAGTCAGATGCTCTATTCAGTTGAGCTAGGGAGCCTCCGTTGCTTAATTGCGGGTGCAAAGGTACGGAGTTTTTTTTAATTCTCCAAATTTTTTCAAAACTTTTTTTCAAGTTGTGATGATAATTCTAAAATTCTTATTAACTTTGTACACAGATTCCGATAAACGTTGATGACATAAAGCATGGCTGAATTCAAGCTGACATCAAAATACGAACCCACAGGCGACCAGCCGGAAGCTATCCAACAGCTGACGGACGGGCTGAAGCGCGGTGACCAGTCGCAAGTGCTGTTGGGGGTTACTGGATCGGGAAAGACGTTCACGATAGCCAATGTCATCGCCAATGTGAACAAGCCGACGCTTATCCTGAGTCATAACAAGACGCTGGCGGCACAGCTTTTCGAGGAGATGCGTGGATTCTTCCCGGAGAACGCTGTGGAATACTATGTCAGCTACTATGATTATTATCAGCCGGAAGCCTATATTCCCAGTAGTGACACCTATATAGAGAAAGACCTGGATATCAATGATGAAATAGACAGGCTGCGGCTATCGGCCGTATCAAGCCTTCTGTCGGGGCGCAAGGATGTCATTGTTGTATCGTCAGTCAGCTGTATCTATGGTATGGGCAGTCCTGTGGCCTTGCAGGAGAACGTTATTGAACTGCATCGTGGACAGATATTAGACCGCAATGCTCTGCTTCGTCGCCTTGTGGCAGCCTTGTATGTCAGGAATGACATGGACTTGCAGCGGGGAAGTTTCCGCGTCAGGGGCGATACTGTCGACATATTCATGGCCTATAGTGAGGTGGTTCTCAGAATTACGTTCTGGGATGATGAGATAGACATGATAGAAGAGGTGGACGCCGTTACATTCACCCGTATGGCCACGTTCGACGAATATAAGCTATATCCAGCCAATCTGTTCACTACATCGCAGGAGCAGACGAACATTGCCATCCGCAATATCCAGGACGATCTGGTGAAACAGGTGGACTATTTCAACGAAATTGGCGACCCGATAAAGGCGCAGCGCATCAAAGAGCGTGTGGAGTACGACATGGAGATGATTAAAGAACTGGGACACTGCTCAGGCATTGAAAACTATTCGCGCTATTTCGACGGCCGTCATGCAGGCGAACGTCCATATTGTCTGCTCGACTTCTTCCCAGAAGATTTTCTGATGGTGGTTGACGAAAGCCATGTGTCTGTACCACAGATAGGTGCTATGTATGGTGGTGACCATTCACGCAAACAGAACCTTGTTGAATACGGCTTCCGGTTGCCTGCCGCGTTTGATAACCGTCCGCTGACGTTCGACGAGTTCCATGAGATGGTACATCAGGTCATCTATGTGAGTGCGACACCAGCCGACTACGAACTGAACGAGGCTGAAGGCGTAGTCGTGGAGCAAGTGATACGTCCCACAGGACTGTTAGATCCGGAAATAGACGTGCGGCCGACGGAGAACCAGATAGATGACCTGATGGAGGAAATCAGACAGAGGTCGGAACGCCATGAGCGGGTACTGGTGACGACATTGACCAAGCGCATGGCAGAGGAACTGACGGACTACCTGATGAGCCACGGGGTACAGACAGCTTACATCCACAGTGATGTTGCCACACTGGATCGGGTCAAGATACTGGAGGATTTGCGCAATGGCGTATATGATGTACTGGTGGGAGTCAACCTGCTGCGCGAGGGACTTGACCTGCCCGAAGTGTCATTAGTGGCTATCCTTGATGCAGACAAGGAAGGCTTCCTGCGTTCACACCGCAGTCTGACGCAGACTGCAGGCCGTGCTGCTCGCAATGTAAACGGGAAGGTCATCATGTATGCCGATACCATCACGGCATCCATGCAACTGACCATCGACGAGACGAACCGCCGGCGTACCAAGCAGTTACATTATAATGAAGTACACGGTATCACGCCGAAACAGATTGTCAAGACGCTTAAGCAGAGTGCGCTCAGAAGAGATGAGGTGCCATCGGACATTAAAGAACTGCAGCGTTCGGCCTTTATTGCTCAGACTTCAGCGTATGATATGGCTGCTGACCCAATCGTGGAGCGTATGACACGTCAACAGTTGGAGAAGAGTATTGCTGATACGACCAAGCTGATGAAAGAGGCTGCCAAGAATATGGACTTCCTGCAAGCTGCCCAATATCGCGATGAAATCTTCCGGCTGCAAAAGGAACTAGAAATGAAATAGCCTTAGAAACTCAGATATTATATATAAAATAGGTGCCACCGTCGCTTTGGCAGTACTTTCGGAGCAATTCCTGTATGTACTCTGCATTGTCGCATACACGTGTTTTATTTCCATCGTAGCCATTAATGAGCACCACCAGATGGGTCGTGTCTATTGTCATCTTCGTACGTTCATGGTCGCTAGTGGGCGTACCAACGCCTCCTTGTGCATCACGATAAACGGGCAGTCCGTGGATGTTGATCATGCCTCGGCCTATTCCCTCGTAGGGTTCTCCTTCGCGTCCGATACCCAGCGTCAGCGTATCGCCGACGAACTTGTCGGCATCAAAGCCTCCGATACTGTAGCCATAGGCTATTGAGGCCAGATTCACCAAGTCAACCAGTGTGTCGCGCTGATACAGTTCTTTCCCCTGGAGTACTCGGCGTATCAATGCCTCTGATGCGGGACGGTATCTCGAAGGGTCCTTGCCACAGGCTTTATATACCCGTCTTGTTGCTGCAATGCTTGTCAACTCCTTCAAAGACTCTGTGGTCAGTTCTTTACGGAATTGATTGCCAAGTCGCTCAATCTCCATCCACAGTGCCTCGCTATATGGGGTATTAACGACCTGAGCTTCTACGCAAGCGCCGATAAACTCAGGACAAATCTGCTTAATTTCATTTGATACCTTGATAATCATTTGCTGATGTTGCTTTAGAAAACGAACTTTTTTATGAAAATTATCGTTTAATGCTACAAAGTTAGCAATTATTTTCCAAACAATTTGGAGTTTTGCAAAAAAAAATGTAATTTTGCAACCTGAATACGTAACATTGTTAAGCGTGAAAGTTAAGGAAGTGTTGTGCGCCCTTGAACGATTCGCGCCCCTGCCCTTGCAGGAAAGCTGGGACAATGCTGGCTTGCAAGTTGGATTGACAGAGGCGGAGGTTTCAGGGGCATTATTGTGTCTGGACGTGACGGAAAGCATTATCGATGAAGCTGTCAGCCGGGGGTGTAACCTGGTGGTGAGCCATCATCCGCTGCTGTTCCGAGGGCTGAAGACCATCAGTGATCTGACTGACGTGCAGCGAACGGTGATGAAAGCCATCCAGCAGCAAGTATGTGTGGTATCAATGCACACGAACATGGACAATGCGCGAGGTGGCGTGAACTTTCACATGGCAGAGAAATTAGGACTGGCAGACGTCGTGTTCATGAGTCCCAAGCGGGTAGGTGACGCGGAATGTGGCAGTGGTGTCATAGGAATACTGCCGGAACCGATGGCTTCGGACGATTTTGTAATAAAGCTGAAGAAGACGTTTGACGTGGAGTGTGCCCAGTGTAACGAGTTGTTACACCGCAAAATCAGTCGTGTGGCATTGTGCGGCGGGGCAGGCGACTTCTTGCTTGATGATGCCGTCCGTGAAGGGGCTGATGCTTTTGTGACGGGCGAAATGCATTATCATCAGTATTTTGGCTATGAACAGCAGTTGCAGATATGTGTCATCGGCCACTACCAAAGTGAACAATATACAACCGAGGTGTTCCGTGACATCATCAACCACGACTGTCCTGATGTACGCACGGAAATAGCAGAGACAAATACAAATCCAATATTATATATTTGAAATTATGGCAAAGAAAGACCCTACAGATTTGACGGTAGAAGAGCGTCTTAAGACCCTTTACCAGATGCAGACAGCATTGTCTGCCATTGACGAGAAACGGACTTTGAGAGGTGAACTGCCGCAGGAAGTGAACGACTTGGAAGACGAGATTGAAGGATTGAACACCCGCATTCAGCGTATTCAGACCGACATTAACGAGTTTCAGCAGGCTGTGACACAGAAAAAAGGTGAAATAGCTGATGCTGAGGCCAGTGTGGCTCGTTATAAAAGCCAGTTGGAAGATGTGAAAAACAATCGTGAGTATGACACCTTGTCAAAGGAAATAGAGTTCCAGTCGCTTGAAATAGAACTATGCAACAAGAAAATCCGTGAAGCTCAAATCCGGATTGCGGAAAAGAATGAGGAACTTAGCGCCAATAAGGCACTGATAGAAGAGCGTAAGGGAGACCTGGAGGTGAAAAAGAGCGAGTTGGACGAAATCATGGAAGAGACTCGCGCCGAGGAAGAAAAGTTGAAGGAGAAGGTGAAGGACTATGAATCGAAGATTGAGCCTCGCTTGCTGGCTTCATTCAAGCGTATCCGTAAGAACGCCCGAAATGGACTGGGCATCGTCTATGTGCAGCGTGACGCCTGTGGCGGTTGTTTCAACAAAATTCCACCTCAGCGCCAGTTGGATATCAAAATGCACAAAAAAATCATTGTCTGCGAATATTGTGGACGTATCATGATCGATCCTGAGCTGGCCGGCGTGAAAGTGGAGAAAACTGTTGAAGTATCTGAGAAGAAAACAACACGTAAGCGCGCCATCCGAAAGACTTCGTCAGCCTCGTCGAAAAAGGCAGTTGATGCCAATGATTCAGAATAAGCAGGGGGCTTCCTTCTTACTTCCCGAATAAGGTGGAGTATAAAGGTATTTCTGTTAAGAAACAGTATGACTGTCTTTCGTAATCTATCTGACAGCAATAGTGTTGAAGACCATTGCTGACGATGAGATAATTTGCATGCAGCAGAAGATTATAGACTGAAATCTGGTCGAATGTCTTCTGCTGTATTTTTATGTGGGGAGCTTTGTATTCAATGATCATGCGGGGCTGGAGTTCTTTATTATATAATACGGTGTCGCAACGAAGATGCTTGTCGCCAATGTGAAATTCCGTCTCGTTGACCAATAGGGTCTTGGGATATCCCATGTGTTCAACAAGATAGTGGGTGAAATGCTGTCGTACCCACTCTTCGGGGGTCAGTGCAACGAATTTGCGGCGCAGAAAGTCAAAAATCATGGTTTTTCCATCGCGCTCCGTCACATTTATTTCGTATTCTGGTAGGTTTAATCGAATCATTTTTGTATTTTTGCAGCAAAATTACAAATTATATCTGAAATAATATCATGGCAGAGGCTAAAATTGCTACCTACGATAGTATCATGAGTGAGTTGAAGGCTCACCAATATCGCCCGCTCTACTACTTGATGGGTGAAGAGTCGTACTATATCGACATGATCAGTGACTGGATAGCAGACAATGTGTTGCAGCCTGAAGAACGAGACTTTAATCAAACGGTCTTTTTCGGCAGTGACGTGACTGCCGCTCAAGTGGCAGATGCTGCCCGACGCTATCCGATGTTGGCCGAATATCAGGTTATCATCGTCAAGGAAGCCCAGAACTTGAAACAAACAGACCAATTGGAAAAGTATTTCAAACAGCCCATGAAGTCAACCATTCTTGTGATGTGTCACAAAAATGGTACCATTGATGGCCGTAAGCGTGAGTATGTGAAAGCCATTCGTGAGGCAGGAGTTCTTTTTGAAAGCAAAAAACTGAGTGACCGTGAGTTGGCTTCCTTCATAGAAAAGTACCTTGATAATAAACAAGTGAGTATCGACATGAAGTCGACACAACTGATAGCTGAGTCAATAGGAGCAGACCTGAGCCGTCTGACGAGTGAGCTGGACAAAGTGATTCTATCACTGCCTAAAGATGACAGGCGAGTGACTCCTCAGGTGGTAGAAGACCAAATAGGGGTGAGTAAGGATTTCAACACGTTTGAGTTGAGGAAGGCTATTATAGAACGTAATGTTTTTAAGGCTAATCAGATAGTGAAATATTTTGACAAAAATCCAAAAGCAGGAGGACTCTATGCATCACTCCCATTGCTCTTTAATTTCTTTCAGAATCTGATGATTGCTCACTATGCTCCTCAAAAACAAAGTCAGGAAGGGGTTGCTGCGTGGCTGGAAATGAAAAATCCATGGGCTGCAAAAGACTACATGATAGGTATGAGAAATTATTCTGGAATGAAAGTGATGCAGATAATTTCAAAAATACGAGAAATTGATGCCAAAAGTAAGGGTTTGGACAACCCAAATACCTCTCCAGAGGAACTGATGAAGGAGTTAATTTTTTACATTTTGCACTAATTCCTGCTCTAGAATAAATAAAAAAGGCGCTTTTCTTGAGTGCCTTTTTTATGCCTAAATGTCTATAATATTAGGGGTTAGCTCGTTTCCAGACTATTCAAAACTAACGTATTTGCAACTCTTTTAACCTGTCGTCAAGAATTTTTAAGTAATGCAATATTTGGCCAGTTTTTTACCGGCGAAATTTAGTATTCACTTTTATTAAGATATAAAATAGTGAATTTTGATTTGAAGATTAACCTTTGTTTGTTGTGGTTTTGATTTGTAAAACAAAACAGACAGAATGTTTTGTGAGGTTACAAAAGTGTATAAAATAAAAATCAATATGCGAATATTTTGATTTACAAAACAAGAGTGATAAATATTCAAGCAGAGTCGTTTTTGTTTAATGTATTGAAAATCTGTTCGTTATAAAAATAAGTAGCAGTAAGATTGGGATTTATTGATTTGTTTATGTTAATAAATGTACCTTTTATGCGAGAATTCACACAGATATTCATTATTATCGAATTAAAAGCCAGTTGCTTGCAAAAATCCATTTAAAAGCTGCTTTACGTCCTTTAAAGTTGTAAATATTGATTTGTATTTTGCAAACGCACATGATAGAAAATTGTCGTTTACAGATTTAGATTTTTGAATTATTAATCTATATTTATTTCTCAAAAATAATTGTTACAAATGTTGCATGTTCCGTTTTTTTGTTTTACCTTTGTAAACTGAAACGAAATAAGCGGCGAAAGCCCTTTTTACACCTTTTGAAGAATGAAAGACAGAATTCGTCAGATTATGGAGTCGCAACACATGACTCAACAAGTGTTCGCTCAGTTCATAGATGTATCACCTGCATCTCTCAGCAGTATTTACACTGGACGTACTAAACCTACCCTCAACATTGTTGAGGCTATTAAAAAGAAAATTCCTGACATCAGCGTCACGTGGTTAATGTTTGGTACTGGAACAATGTATGAAGGTCATTCAACTAATGATCCAACTCCTTCTTTAATGGGTCAGCATTCGGGTGAACAGATGATTGATTTTGAAAATTCACCCTCACCTACTCCAGAATTACCTGTTTCGTCATCGCTGAATATGAATGGTGTGAAATCTACACGCCAAAATGTAGTGCGTGATGATTTGAAAAATGTTGACAAAGCCCAACGTCGTGTCACAGAGATTCGCGTGTTCTATGATGATCAAACTTGGGAAAGTTTTGTGCCAGCTAAAAAGTAATTTATCAAATACTTTTGTGGGTTCATGGATTTTTCGTAATTTTGTACCGTCAATATAATTAGGTACATGAAAGAATTACGAAAACATGTGCTCGACTTGCAGTTGAGACACATAGAAAGATTGCATGAACGTTATGTGCTGCTCCGACTGACTTGTAATGATTTGTTGCCCGACATGAGGCCTGGGCAGTTTGTTGAAGTCCGTGTGGATGGCAGTCCGTCAACTTTCCTGCGTCGCCCCATTTCCATCAACTTTTTTGATCGTGAGCGCAACGAGCTGTGGCTCTTGGTTGCTACTGTTGGCAACGGTACGAGGCGTTTGTCTCAGTTGCAGGCAGGCGATGTAGTGAATTGCGTTTTGCCCCTAGGCAACGGTTTTTCTTCGATTGACAAAGAGAGTCATTCTGAGGGTAACTCCGTGCTTTTAGTGGGCGGTGGCGTTGGTGTGGCTCCACTGCTATATCAGGGTGCTTATTTGAAATCATGTGGTGCTAATCCTGTGTTCCTGCTTGGTGCTCGTACGAAGAAAGACCTGCTGATGCTGGACGAATTCAGGAAATATGGTGAAGTATACGTGACAACCGAAGATGGCAGTGAGGGCGAACAAGGTTTTGTAACGCAGCATTCCATTCTGCAACAGCGCCATTTTGGTTTGATACAGTCATGCGGTCCCACTCCGATGATGAAAGCAGTGGCTCGCTATGCCAATCAACAGGGCATAGAGTGTGAGGTGTCACTGGAAAATATGATGGCCTGCGGCCTCGGTGCCTGTCTGTGCTGTGTAGAGAAAACAACTGAGGGTAATCTTTGTGTCTGTAAAGAAGGACCAGTATTCAATATCAATCGATTGTTATGGCAACTTTAAATGTAAGCATAGGAGGCCTCACGCTGAAGAATCCAGTCATGACTGCCTCCGGTACGTTTGGCTATGGCCTTGAATTTGCTGATTTCGTACCATTGGATGGCATTGGCGGTATCATCGTCAAAGGAACGACTCTGCATCCTCGTGAAGGTAATGACTACCCCCGTATGGCAGAAACGGCCAGTGGCATGTTGAACTGTGTGGGTCTGCAAAACAAGGGTGTGGACTACTTCTGTAAGCATATCTATCCTCAGTTGCTTCCTACGGGTGGCACGTATATTGTTAATGTCAGCGGCTCGTCACCAGAGGATTATGCAGCGTGTGCCGCCCGTGTAGATGCCTTGGAGCATATCCCTGCCATTGAGTTGAATATCTCATGTCCCAATGTCAAGGACGGCGGTATGGCCTTTGGTGTCACCTGTGCAGGAGCTGCCAGCGTTGTCAAGGCAGTACGCCAGGCTTATCACAAGACCCTCATTGTCAAGCTTTCGCCCAACGTTACTGACATCACTGAGATTGCCCGTGCCGTTGAGGCTGAAGGAGCTGACGCCGTGTCACTTATCAACACACTGATGGGTATGGCTGTCGATATAGAGAAGCGCCAGCGTGTGCTCTCCATCGGTACTGGTGGTTTGTCGGGACCTGCGGTGAAGCCTGTAGCCCTGCGGATGGTCTATCAGGTGGCGCGTGCCGTTAAAATCCCTGTCATAGGCCTTGGTGGTATTATGACAGCCGAAGATGCCATAGAATTCCTGATGTGTGGTGCGGCAGCCATTGAGATTGGTACAGCCAACTTCATTGATCCTGCTGTGACCATCAAGATACGCGATGGTATCAATGACTGGCTCGACAAACATGGCATAGCTGATATTCACGAGATTATCGGTGCAATACAATAACTACTTTATGAAAGCTAATCTATTGATCGGTCTGATGCTGCTGATGGGCAGCGTGACGGCCTCTTCTCAGCAGCTTGCCTTCCCTGGAGCTCAGGGCTGGGGGCGTTTCGCCACTGGTGGACGCTCAGGTAGCGTCTATCATGTTACAAACCTCAATGATTCTGGTGCCGGTTCTCTTCGCGATGCCGTGAGTCAGCCCAACCGCATCGTGGTGTTCGACGTGGCTGGCATCATCCGTATCAACTCACGTATGTGGTTTGCCAAGAATCTTTACGTGGCTGGCCAGACGGCTCCTGGCGAGGGGGTTACTGTCTATGGCGACGGTGTCAGTTTTTCGGGCTCCGACAATATCATTGTTCGCTATATGCGTTTCCGCATGGGGGCTGTGGGCACCAAGGACAAGGATGCCGGCGGCATTGCCAATGGACAGAACATGATTTTCGACCACTGCTCCTTCTCGTGGGGACAGGACGAGAATTTTTCTGTGAACTGGGACAACAAAGGTACTGCACCAAAGAACATCACCCTGATGAACTCCATTGTGGGGCAGGGATTGATGACCCATTCTGCCGGCGGACTGATGCAGGGCGAAAACATTTCGCTCTATCGCATCCTGCTGGTCGACAACTCCACCCGTAATTTCAAGGTGAAAGGCGTGAACCAGTATGTCAACAATCTTGTTTATAACTGGAAGAACTATGCCTACAACATGGGTGGTGACAGCGAGGGCGAGTCGTTTGCCAATATCGAGTCGAACCTCTTTGTGAATGGTCCTGATGGCGGTGGCAGCTGTCTGGATGGCGGAAATGCGAAGTTCCACTTCTACGGTGCTGACAACTGGCAGGACGCTAATCGCGACGGTATTCTGAATCCTACGGAGTTTACAGGCAATGGTGGCGGTGACAGACAGTCTTCGCCCTATGATTATCCCGCATTGGAGAAATGGTCTGCTCGCGACCTTGTGGATAAGCTCCTGCCCGATGTAGGTGCTTCGCTGCCTTATCGCGATATTGCCGACTGTTATATGGTAG
Source organism: Prevotella sp. (assembly GCA_017545045.1). GTDB lineage: Bacteria > Bacteroidota > Bacteroidia > Bacteroidales > Bacteroidaceae > Prevotella. Next base: position 30,441 of record JAFYDA010000096.1, read on the forward strand.
ACGAAGTGCTGAGTTTTGGCAATCGCGGCAAGCTCATTACCAATGAAAACGAATTGCCTATCGGTGTGCCAACCTCGTGGACGATGTTTGCTGGTGAGAAAGAAACCGACACGGACGGCGATGGCATGCCTGACTGGTGGGAGGATGCCAATGGCACAAATAAGGCTGTGAACGACGCAATGACAAAGACGTCCAATGGTTATGTCAACATCGAAAATTATATAAATTCCATCAACAAGTCCAATAGTCAGTTCTTCCTGCGTGCCCCGCTGCTGCTGGAGCTTAGCACTTCGACGCCCAACAGCCTGTCGTTGTCGTGGAAGGACTTTACCAACGATGAGGATGGTTTCATCGTGGAGGTGAAGAAGGACGGCTCGTTCACGGAAGTAGGACGTACGGCTGCTTCATGGTTCACGATACAAGAATCGTGGTTAAGGCCGGCCACCTCCTATATTGTTCGCGTCTGTGCCTACAAAGGTGACAAGAAGTCAAAATACACCGCAGAGCTCACCGTAAAGACCCGTCCTGAGCAGACCGACATCATTGATGTGGACACCTTTACTGGTGCTGGCGAGGGTGAATGGCTCATCAATCCTACTGATGACGAGGTTATTACGCTTACTGAAGCAACGCCCAAGACCGCTGTCGTGGTGCGTTCCTATGCCCATGTAACACTTGATGGAGCAGGTTATATCAGTGGATCGGCTTCTATGAACAAGGCAGGCGAAGGCACACTGACTATTGTCACCCCTCAGCACTACGAAGGTGCTACGGTGCTTCATGGCGGCGTTTACGAGTTTTCGAGTCTGAAAAACGGTGATGTGCCCAGTGGTCTCGGCCAGAGTCAGGAGTTTGCTCAGAATTGGGTCATGGATGGTGGTCTCTATCGCTACACAGGCCCGTCAACGGTCACCAACCGTTCCGCACGTCTCTATGATGCCACTGCCTTTGCTGTGGCTAACAAGAGCGCTGTGGTCACCATGAATGGTAGCATCGAGGGTAGCGGCGACCTCATCATCGATGGTGAGGGTACCGTAGGTGTCAACACCCCTAACTTCTTTACGTTCAATGGCGACGTCGTGATGAAGGGTGGCACGCTGAAGCTCAACAGCCGTGAGATTTCCGAGGCTGGCATTGGCACTGCCTCGGCACTTGTGATGCAGGGCGGCACCTTTACGACTGTAGGCAAGAACGAGGGCAACATTACTTATAACTTCCCTATAGAGGTGCCTGCGGGTGCATCGGGCACGGTCGATTTCGACCTCTGGAACACCAACAAGTGTCGTGTCTCAGGGCAGGGCACCCTCACCTGGAACGTCCACTATGTGCGTGAATATATTGAGGGCAACTGGGACAACTTCACGGGAAAGCTTATCGTGAAAGGCACTGGCAATGCGGGCTCCAGTCAGTTTGCTATTCGTAATGGCTCGGGCATCAAGAACGCAACGCTCCAATTGAAAGGCAACGCAGCCGTACATGGCGCCAAGACCGGTGCCACCCACTATCTTGGTGGTCTGTCGGGCGATGGCAGCACAGTGCTCGCAGGATTTAACGTCAAGGCCAAGGGTACCGGCACGTGGATTGTTGGCGGTGCCAATACCGACGAGACCTTCCGTGGCGTCATCAACGATAACGATCAAGCAGGCAGCCATCCCGGCACCACAAATATAGAGAAACAAGGTTCGGGCGACTGGCGTCTCACGGGGGCTAACGTCTATAGTGGCACAACTACCGTGGCAAAGGGACGTCTGATAGTCAATGGTAGCCACACTGGGGCTGGGGCTGTCACCGTACGCTCCGGCGCCACGCTGGCGGGCAGAGGTACGTTGACAGGTGCTGTCACCATTCAGAAGGGCGGCATCCTGCAAGTTGGCGATACGCTGGCCTCCGACAAGGGACTGACTTTTAAGGGTGGTCTGAAACTGGCGAATGGTGCCATTCTGCAGCTAAACGATAAAATGGCCAGCCTTTCGCGTACCGACGGAACAGTGGTCAGGGCCTTTACCGGTACGGCTACGGGCACCTTTGCAGAGATTATTCCTGCCACACCTGGTGAAAGACAGCGATGGGACACATCGGAACTCTATTCAAAAGGTATTCTGAAAGTGGCTGATGAGAGTGATGGTATTCAGAGCACGGCTGTTTCTGTCCCTGCCGTTGATTTCTTCAACTTAACAGGTGAGTTGACAAAACCAGTAGGCAAGGGACTGTATATCATCCGAACGACCACTGCCGACGGCAAAGTATCCTCTCGAAAGATTGTGAAATAGGCTTTGAGTAATATTACTATAAACGCGGAAATCGGAAGATGGCCGTGGGATGGCAGTGTAGTGTACTGATTTTGGTTGACAGTTTTGTTTGTTATTCCTTTGTGTCAGGAACCTGGTACATGACACAACTCGCATTCGTACTGATACCCCAACTCCTTGAATAAGGATATCAGCGTCTGCTCATAGCTGTCTTCAGTGAACTTGTTGGTACTCATGGGCCTATTGTCTTGTAAGTTCTTGATATAGCATCTGTCCCTTCACCGTCAACAAATATTTCTGGCGTGGATGACGAGGCTTATCGGGATAGAGCAGACGGACGTAGCCCTCAGAAATAGCAGGAACAAGGTGATACTCCAAAAAGTTTTTCCTGTCTTTTAGTCCTACACCTTCTAACATATCCTTGATGCTACATTGGTTGTTTCCGATGACCTCTACCAGATTTCGAATCAACAGTTTATCTGTCTGAAGCATGTCCAGAGCCGAACTTGTGGGGGTACTTGTGGGGGTGCTTGTGGGGGTGCTTGTGGCATCCTTCCATTCTTCGGGTGGATTGATGATCATGTATCTGTTCTTTAGCCCATCTACAGCCTGCAAGCCAATAGCCACGCGCCATGCATCAGCCCTCTCTTTCTTTTGGGGCTCTCCTTGACGAATATACTCGTCAAAATTGAGATATAGTTCTTTTTCTCCCATTCTATTGCAAAGGTACGAAAAAATAATGAGATTCTTTATTATTTTAGCGTATTTCTTTTTCTACTTCATTTACTGTAATACTATCAATACACCAGAAAATGCAGAAAATCTGAAGATTCACACCTTTAGGTAATCTTTTTCCACCTTTTACTTGGGCAATATCTCCTAACTTATATTCTTTCCACTCTTCCATAAACGAGTTTTTACTTTTCACTCTCAATTTGCTTAACTTTAGGATGATTTTGCCAATTTTCTTGGGGAACTTTAGAGCGTTTCTGCCAATTTTCTTGGGGAATAATTATTCTTTGATAGCAAATCCAATACTTCAGCAAATGGCTCGCCATCGTCTTCCTGCTCTGCGATGCCCACATAGCGGCCTGGAGTGAGTATGAAGTCCTGAGCCTGGATGTCCTGCAGGGAAGAAGACATTGTCAAGTGCTCGTCGCTTTTTCGGTTCGAAACTAAAAATAAATCTCGATTTATTTGGTAGTTTGCTCACTTATTGAATAAAAATTTCACGTTCAAGAAAAAATCTTCTTTTTCTTCTCACTTAATCAATTTTTTCGTATCTTTGCAGCACGAAAGGAACCTATTTAGGGTAAGAGCCCCGTTTGGATCGGCAAGCGACTTGTTAAAACGGAGTTCTTTTATTTCCTAAGTTCACTGATTTCTGTAGAGCCTCCGCAGATTTCTGTAGCGCCTCCGCAGAATTACAGGGAGCCTCCGCAGAATCACAGGGAGGCTCCGCAGAAATCGCCTCCAGAATCAGCAAAAAAAGAGGGCAGACAATCGCCTGCCCTCAACCAACACAAAAACTAAACTAGACTTAACTAAAGCTAAACAGACTTTCACAAGCCCCAATTAGCGTTTGCAAAGATAATATTTATTTCTTGTAAGCCAAAACTTTTGGCTTTTTTTTTACGGTTATATTGCAAAAAAATGCTACGATTGTTCTGTTTTTCCCAAACATTGGTCTAAAAGTACAATTGCAGCCATGGCTTCTACTACAGGAACAGCTCGTGGCAGAACACACGGATCATGACGTCCACGTGCTTTCATCGTTGTCTCATTCCCTTCCATGTCTACCGTCTGCTGCTCGCGCAAGATGGTGGCCACAGGCTTGAATGCCACTCGGAAATAGATGTCCTGTCCGTTGGAAATGCCTCCTTGGATGCCACCGCTGTGGTTGGTTTTTGTCGTAATAGCGGGTGAATCGGGCGTTCCGCTGTTGACGAAGATATCGTTTACCTCCGATCCACGTCGGCATGCTCCGGCAAAGCCGTCGCCATATTCAAACCCCTTGACGGCGTTGATACTCAGCATGGCTCTTCCCAATTCTGCATGCAGTTTGCCGAATTCCGGTTCGCCTAATCCCACGGGACATCCTTTAATAACGCATGTGATAACTCCGCCTATCGTGTCGCCTTCAGCCTTGACCTCAGTAATGAGCTGTTCCATAAGAGCTGCTTTTCCCTCATCGGGACATCTTACTGCGTTTTGTTCTATTTTTCCCAAGTCATAAAGTCGATAGTCGGGGTCGAGGCAGATGTTGCCCACCTGCGACGTATAGGCATGAATCGTGATACCCAGTCGTCGTAATGCCAGTTTAGCTAGTGCCCCGGCCACCACGCGGCTGATGGTGATGCGGGCAGAAGAGCGTCCGCCCCCACGATGGTCGCGCAACCCGTATTTTTTGTAATAGGTATAGTCGGCATGTGACGGACGGAACAATGTACGCAGATTCTCGTAGTCCTGAGAATGCTGGTTTTCATTGCGTACCATAAAACCAATGGGGCACCCTGTTGATTTCCCCTCAAATACGCCGCTAAGCAATTCCACCTTGTCGGCTTCCTGGCGTGAAGTCGTGATGGTGCTCTGACCGGGGCGGCGGCGGTTCAGCTCACTCTGGATGAAATCCAGATCGATATCTATACCAGGAGGCATGCCGTCGACAACGCCCCCGATAGCCGCACCATGGCTTTCGCCAAAGGTGGTCAGCGTAAACTGGTGTCCGAACGTGTTACTCATGGCAGTGTCCGCAACCTTCTCCGCAGCCGCCTTCTCCGCAGCCGCCTTCTCCACAGCCACCATCTCCACAGCCGCCGTTTCCGCAGCCTCCGTCTCCGCAATGGCCTCCGCAGCCTCCGCAGCCGCCGGCCATGTGCCTGATAAGCGCATTTATCTCTTCATCCGTGGCAGGACGGTTTTCAATCACTTCACCTGTGAAGTTGAGCGTTTTTCCTGCCAGCGGGTGGTTCGTGTCAACGGTGACCCCGTCCTTGTCTGTTTCCGTCACACGAGCCATGAAATGCTTTCCCTCTGTATCTGTCAGTGTGATGATGGCACCGGGATAAACGTGCTGTGTGTCAAACTTGCCGTCGATGCAGAATACTTCACGTTCAAGCTTGTGAACGCCTTCTGGGTCATAATCGCCAAAAGCTTCTGCTGGTGCCAGGGTGAAGTCAAACTCTGTGTCTTTCTCCAGGTTGATAACGTGCTTCTCGAGCGCTTCGAGTGAAATGCCGAAGCCGCTGATAAACTGGAAAGGATGCTCGCGTGTGGTTTGCTCCTCAAGCGTACGCTCATTGTCGCTCATTGAGTGCAATTGGTAGTGTATGGACAGAAACCGATGTTCCATTGTTCTCTATACCTATTTATATATATTATTATATACGATGTTTCTACAGGCTGCAAAGTTACAAAAAAGAGATGAAAAGACGGCAAGTTTAGCAGAAAAACATAAAAAAAAAGAATAACGTGCGATTATTTGACCTTAGTCAATAATTGGGCTGTTTACGCACACAATTACACAAAATAGTTTGGATGGTATGAAAAATCGCCGTAACTTTGCACCGTCAAAACCAATAAAAGGGTTGCGACAAAGGATAACAACACATAATAATTTAAGGTAAGGGCCGAAAGGGTAAAAATAAAAAAAGGATAACAAAAAGGATAACACAACAAGACCCTGTAGCCCTGAGTAAAGAAAAGAAAGGATTAGAAAATGAAAAGATTGTTTTTTGTGATGATTGCAATGCTTAGTATGACTATGACATTTGCAGAGAATGAGAACACAGAGAGCGTAAACAGCGTTGAGACTTATGACATGAGTGTCAACATGCGCAAGTTGAGTGTGGCTCTTGATCTGACGAGCGATCAGATAGAGGCTGTTGAAAACATTCACAACACGTTCAACGCAGAGATGCATCTGGTGGCCGTAGCTGACTCTTCTGATCGACAGAAGATGCTGAACAAGGCCGTTGACCGTGATATTAAGTGGATGCACTATGTGCTCAATGAGAAGCAGTACCGCACTTATCTGACGCTGCTCAACACCACGCTCAACAACCGCGGGTTGAAAGTAATGAAATGAGAAAGTAGTTTTATAAAAAGAAAAAAGAATGCCGCAGGTTCCATGAGAATCTGCGGTTTTTTCTTTGTGTTTATAAAAAAATACACTATATTTGCACCGTCATTAACATTAAACTAAAAAAAGATGAAAGCAATCAGGTTTTTTCTTGTCTCAATGACAGCGGTGCTTTTGACAGCATGCGGTACTACGTCAACCGTTCCCATTACCGGACGTCAGCAGACTTTGATGGTCAGCGATGGCGAAGTCCTCAGCCTGGCTTCACAGCAGTATCAGGAGTTTATGAAATCGGCAAAGCTATCGACCAATGCCACGAACAGTGCCATGGTGAAGCAGGTGGGGCAGAGGCTGGCCTCGGCCGTTACAAACTATCTGAACAGCAACGGACTTTCCGCTGAGGTGAAGAATTTCTCATGGGAGTTCAACCTCGTTCAAGACAACCAGGTAAATGCCTGGTGCATGCCCGGCGGCAAGATTGTGGTCTATGAAGGCCTGTTGCCCGTCACTCAGAACGAGGCGTCGCTGGCCATTGTGCTCGGCCATGAGATTGCCCACGCCGTGGCCAAGCATTCTGCTGAACAACTCAGTACCCAGATGCGTCAGCAACAAGGACTGCAGATTGGTACGGCCATTGCCGGAGCCATGGGCATGGGACAGAATACGCAGTCAATCATTCAGACGGTGGCGGCACTGAACTTCAACTTCGGTAATCTGAAGTATTCGCGTAATCATGAGAGCGAAGCCGACCACATGGGGCTTATCTTTGCCGCTATGGCTGGCTACGATCCGCAGGTAGCCGTCAGTTTCTGGCAGCGCATGTCTTCAGCGTCTACCAACCAGACGGCAGAATTCCTGAGCGACCATCCGTCGGATGCCACCCGTATCAAGCAGATTCAAGGCTGGATGCCTGAGGCGCTGAAGTATTACAAGCCAGTGACGACGACAGCCGCCAAAACCACTACGGCCAAGAAGACCACAACGACTAAGAAGACTACGAAGAAGAAGTAGACCATGCGTCTCTTCTTCTTTCGTTGTATGTTTATCTCTTCATGAAACTATCGTAGACGGCACGCCGTTCTTCGTAGTTCATCTTGGCATATTCTCGCCACTCATCAGCACCTTCACGGTGTTGTCCCACGTAACTGAAGTCGTGCATGTGTTTGTATGCCTCCATCTCGAAAGGGTTGAGCAGATAGGCGGCGTGCTTCATTCGGCGGCTCCAGCACAGTCCCCGCATCCAGTACCATGAATATAGTATGTAGAACCACAGCCATGAGTCGCCTGTCGTCTGTGCCTGACGCAGGTGAATCATCTCGTGGTTCTTCAGTTCATCGTAGTGATGGTTGATATGGTCTGCCTCCCGTTGAGTGTGAGTCACGATGAACCCAAAGAACGTCAGCGCCTCATAACCTGAACGCAGCCAGAAGGTGTCGCTGACGGCAGGCATGTCGACGGTCCTGCTTGGCCGTTTGGCCTTCATCAACAGGCGCAGAATGCTTAATGGATTTCTCATGACGGATGCAAAGTTACGAAATAATCCGAAAAACATGACTGCTATTTCACAATTATTTTGTATCTTTGCGGCCAATAAGTATAACTATTAACGATATTGATTATGAATTTCAGAGTATTACTACTAAGTGTCATGGCCTCTTTGCTTGCAGGGCAAGCTATGGCGCAAGCGCCTAAAGTTGTTACAGATACCCGTTTCGCCCGTGGTGCCACGATGGCTTTCGGACGTATTAAGAGTACCTCTCTCAACGGTGGGGCTGGCATAGCAAAGCGAGGCTTTTGTCTGAGCGAGAATCCAGAACCTACGGTAGAGGATACCGTTAGCACGAAGCAGTTATCAAACAGCGGTGTTATCTATTACTTCGAGAATCTGAAGCCAGGCACATTATATTATATGCGTGCCTACGCCACCAACAAGGATGACGTGACGGGCTATGGCGACGTCATCAAGTTCTGCACCCTCCCCAAGGGAGCCGTTACCTATTCTTATAATAACGGTGGCAGTGCAGACCAAAACAAGCGCATCAACGATGCCCTTACTCAGGCGTGCGACATTTTCTGCAACCTGACCAGCATCAAGAAACACTTTGATGTGTCCTATGGTTCGGGTACACCGACCGCCGACTGTAACTATACGGACACGCCCCACATGAACGTAGGACCGAATGCCAGCTATCAGCGCACGGGTACTATCATGCACGAGATGCAGCACGGGTTGGGTGTCATTCCCTATTCAACGGAATGGAACGGCAATATCCTGCGCTCCGGCGACGGCACTGGCAATTGGTTAGGCGACCGTGTGTCGGCTTTTCTCGATTTCTGGGACAATACGACAGGCTCATATCTTCATGGCGACACGCAGCACATGTGGCCCTACGGTGTCAATGGCGCCCAAGAGGATAACGGCACCTTGCTGCTTTACTATGCCAACGCCATGATCGGGCAGGCGCTGGGTGAGGATGGTCTGCAACATACCTACAGCACATACGCCGATCCCTACTATTCGTTCGACCAGGAGGACAGTGTCAAATACTATATCAAGAACGAGTCGACGGATCGTGGTCTCTACACTTCTTACCTGAAGCCTACCGCTACGGGCGTCTTGAAATGGGTGGCCATGTCGACCGACGAGGCCGCTGCTAACGACAGTGTGGCGTGGTACATCACGTTTACGCCGAATAACCAGTATTATCAGTTCCGCAACGCCGCCACAGGCCAGTACCTGACTTTCAGCGGCAGCATCAAGACGGCCGAGAAGTCCAAGCCCGCAGCTACCGAGAACTGGCATCTGATGAAGGGTAGGGTAGATGTCGACGGCCAGCGTGGTTACTGGATTATTCACCCCGAGTCCAATTGGACTCCGAAGTGTCTGCAGGCTAATGCTAATGGCAATACAGCATCGGGTAGCTTAAATAAAGCCAACTCTGCCGAGGCTCAGCGCTGGCTTATCCTGACCATGGACGAGGCCAAAGCCAGCGAGGAAAAGGCCGTAGCACAGATGAAGAAGACCGTTGAGGCTGCGATGAATCAGATCATGTCTCTGGCCAATGTTCCTCATACGGAAGATGCCGAGGGTGTGGACGCCGCTCTTCAGGCTGTTGTCAGCGACATCAATGGTCGTCTGGATACATCCACCAGCGTGACTGCCCTCCAAGCTATGGTCGACGAGGCGAAGACCGCTGCCACAACCTTCTTGAATAGCGTTACGCCGTCAGACGTGACACAGCCTTTCGACCTCACCTACATGCTGGTCAATCCCACGCTCGACGAAAATGCCGACGGATGGACGGGCGGTGGCACCGTGAACTACGGCTGCATGGAGTTCTACGAGAAGACATTCGACTGCAATCAGACGGTGAAGGACTTGCCTGCAGGCACTTACGCCTTCTGTGTACGTGGATTCCAGCGTCCTGGAGGCAGTACGACAGCTTATAACGACTATAAGAAAGGCACCAACAAGGTGAACGCTACTATTTATGCCGGCAGCAACAGCCAAAAACTGGCTCACATCTGCGACACGCTCTTGTCAAGGAAGCTGAACAAGGGTAACGAAGCCGCCGTGACAAGCGGTAAATACGTGCCGAACGACATGCAGGCGGCCAACGCCTATTTCCAGAAAGGACTGTACGAGAACCGCGTCTTCGGTACTGTCGCAAATGCCGGCGGTTCGCTGAAAGTGGGGGTCAAGTCCTCTGCCATGCCTTCAGCCTATTGGGTTATTTTCGACAATTTCCGCCTTTATTTCTATGGCAGCAAGAGCATCGACGATGTGGTTACGTCGGTTACTGACATCGACCTTCAGCATCCTACAGCCGGAAATGTGTTCTATGACCTGCAGGGTCGCCGTGTGAACACGCCAGTGAAGGGACTTTACATCATGAACGGAAAGAAAGTCGTCGTCAGGTAAGACATGGACGAGAAACAGCGTATTGAGCAGTTGCGCCGCGAGCTGCACGAGCACAACTATCGCTATTATGTGGAAAACCAGCCCATCATCAGCGATTACGACTTCGACCAGCTGATGTATGAACTGCAGCTGTTGGAGGCCCGTCATCCTGAGATGGCCGACCCAAATTCGCCGACGCAGCGCGTGGGCAGTGACCTGCAGACGGAGTTTCGGCAAGTGGCTCACCGTCATCCCATGCTGTCGCTGGCCAACACCTATGGCGAGCAGGACGTGCGCGACTGGTACGATGCTGTCAGCCGCGGTCTCTCCGGCGAGCCGTTCGAGGTGTGCTGCGAGATGAAGTACGACGGCCTCTCTATCTCGCTCACCTACGTTGATGGTCGGCTCACGCAGGCTGTCACCCGTGGCGACGGTGTGCAGGGCGACGACGTGACGCAGAACGTGCGCACCATCCGTGCCATCCCCCTTGTCCTCCCTTGTCAGGGTTATCCTCGTGAGTTCGAAATCCGTGGCGAGATACTCATGCCGTGGACGTCGTTCGAGCGCTTGAACCGTGAGCGTGAGGCCGCAGGAGAGCCGTTGTTCGCCAATCCCCGCAACGCTGCCAGCGGCACGCTCAAGAGTCTCGACTCCCGTGTCGTGGCCGCCCGCCAGCTCGACGCCTACCTCTATTATCTGTTAGGCGAGGAACTGCCTGCTGAGGGTCACTACGAGAATCTGGAGACCGCCCGCCAGTGGGGCTTTAAGATCAGCGAGGGCATGAAGAAGGTGCACACTGTTGAGGAAATCTTCGATTATATCAACTATTGGGACAAGGAACGCAAGAATCTGCCCGTGGCCACCGACGGCATTGTGCTCAAGGTCAACTCCTTGCGCCAGCAGCGCGCTCTGGGCTTTACCGCTAAGTCGCCCCGCTGGGCCATCGCCTATAAGTTCAAGGCCGAGCGGGTCTGTACGCGCCTTTTGGAAGTCACCTATCAGGTGGGCCGAACAGGAGCTGTCACGCCCGTGGCCAATATGGAGCCCGTACAGCTGGCCGGCACTACTGTGCGCCGTGCCACGCTCAACAACGAGGACTTTATCCGTTCCTTCGACCTCCACATCGGCGACTACGTCTATGTAGAAAAGGGTGGCGAAATCATTCCGAAAATTGTAGGTGTCGACATCGATCAGCGTCCCATCATTGCCCAGCCTGTGCAGTTTATCCGCCGCTGTCCTGAGTGCGGCACACCGCTGGTAAAGTTAGATGCGGGCGCGGCCAACTCTCAACTCTCAACACTTAACTCTCAATTCTCTTCAGCTTGGTACTGTCCCAACGACGCTACCTGTCCGCCTCAAATCAAGGGGCGCATTGAGCACTTTATCTCCCGTCGTGCCATGAATATCGACTCCCTTGGTCCTGAAACCGTGGACGAGTATTTCCGACGCGGACTCATTCACAATGTGGCCGACCTTTACGACATCGACGTGCAGCAGATTAACGGAGACGGAAGCCGCACCAAGTCGGCGCAGAAGATTGTCAACGGCATTAGGAAATCGTGCGAGGTGCCCTTCGAGCGTGTTGTCTTCGCTCTCGGCATCCGCTTTGTCGGCGAGACCAGCGCACGCCTTCTGGCACGCCATTTCAAGACGATGGACGCACTGATGGCGGCAGGTTTGGAGCAGCTTCAAGAGGTGGACGGCATCGGCGAGGTGATGGCAAAGAGCATCATCGGATATTTCCATAACGAGAAGAATAGGGAAATTGTGGAGCGCCTGCGCGGCTACGGCCTGCAGTTCGCACTCTCCGCAGAGCAGACAGCATCACAGAGCGACCGTCTGGCAGGGCTGTCGATTGTCATCAGCGGCGTATTCCAGTATCATTCGCGTGATGAGTATAAACTCCTTATCGAGCAGAATGGCGGCAAGAACGTTGGCAGTATCAGCAGCAAGACCTCATTCATCCTGGCCGGCGACAACATGGGCCCATCCAAACTCCAGAAAGCCGAGAAACTTGGCATTCGCATCGTCTCAGAAGATGAATTCTTGGAAATGCTCTCTTAATCAGGAAGCTGACTACTCATAGCTTGTGCAATATTTGTACCCCAGACTGCGATACATCTGGAGCAGGGCAGGCAGACGCTGGCAGAAGGCTTTATAGTCCTTGGTGTCAGGCATTTGCCACTGCACCTCGCACAAGGCGGCCAGGCGAGGCAGAAGCATGTACATGGCATGGTCTGGACTGACAACGTATTCCGTCCACAGATTGCACTGTACGCCCAAAATGTACTTGCCCTCCTCCGCTGTCAATTCAGCGGGAACGGGTTCCATGCCGTACACTTTGCTTACCGGCACATAGCCTCCAATGGCCAGAGGCTGGGCATTCGGATCCTTGAGCTGATAGTAGTCGATGTAGCAGTGGGACGTAGGAGTCATAATCACACGGTGATGCTGGCGTGCGGCTTCGATGCCTCCCTGATATCCGCGCCACGACATGACGAGGGCTTTCTCGCTTAGTCCGCCCTCCAGCGTCTCATCCCATCCTATCGGCTCGCGTCCTCTTTCGGCCAGGAAGTGCTCCATCTCTTTATTGATATAGGTCTGCAGCTCAGCCTCTTTGCTCAGTCCCAGCTCCTTCATCTTGGCTTGGCACTTGGGGCATTGCTGCCAGCGATAACGGGGGCTTTCGTCGCCGCCGATATGGATAAATTTGCTGGGGAACACCTGGCAAAGCTCTCCATAGACGGTTTTCAGGAAGTCGAGGGTCTTAGGATTGCCGGCACACAGCACGTCGTCTGAAACGCCCCACTGACACCATACGGAATAGGGACCGCCAGTGCAGCCCAGTTCGGGATATACGCTGAGCGCGGCCACCATGTGTCCGGGCAGGTCAATCTCAGGAATGATGTTGATGTATCGCTCTGCGGCATACGCCACGATGTCGCTTATCTGTTCTTGTGTGTAGTATCCTTCCTCGGGGGTGTCGTCGAAGAGCGTATTGCTGCTGTCCCAGAGACCGACGTTCCTGCCCAGTATGGTGTGGGGACGACGGCTGGCCTGCTTGGCCAGTTCAGGCAGCGCTTTCACTTCAAAGCGCCATCCTTGGTCGTCGGTGAGATGCCAGTGGAACTGGTTGACGCCATGCAGGGCGAGAATGTCGATGTATTTTTTGATGAATTCCACGGGGAAGAAATGGCGGGCACAGTCGAAATGCATCCCGCGATAGGCAAAACGAGGCTCGTCCTGAATGGTCGCGTATGGCAGACTGACGGTGTCGCCCTGTTCGCCTTGAATGTTTTTGCGGAGCGTCTGAATGGCATAGAACACGCCGCTCTCGCTGGCACCACGGATGATGATGCCTTTCTTGCCAATGTCAATGGTGTAGGCGTCGGGATTATCACTCTGCAGTCCTAACAGCAATTGCACGGCGGGCTTGCCCTTCTTCTTCTCTGCTTGAGGGGTGAGTCCAAGAAACTCCTGTGCAAACTGGGCGTTGCGTAGCATTTGTGGGTTTCCGGCTGGGAAGGATACGCTCTGTCCTTTCACAAGCAGGGCATAACCGCCCCCCTTCATCAGTATGGAGCGTGGAAGCGGTATGGTCTGATAGGTCACTTCTGCGTATGCTGCAATGGTCAGCGCAGTGGTCAGGAATAATATAAACAGTCTTTTTATCATTGTATTTTATTTAAGGATAATGTGCATTTTCCCTTTCATAACTTGACGGAAGAGATATCCACAAGGTTGTTCACGATGGCGTAGATGGTGAGGCCGGCGGGTGAGTGTATCTGTAGCTTGCGGGCGATGTTGCGACGGTGGGTGATGACGGTATTGACGGAGATGTAGAGGTGGTCGGCAATCTCCTTGTTCGACATGCCCTGCACGAGGGAGATAATCACGTCCTTCTCGCGGTCGCTGAGGGTCTCGTCTCTGCTCATGCCTGTCTTGAACACCATGTCGGAGATGTTGCGAGCGACGCCGTTCTGCTTGGTCTGTTGCTCCAAGCGACGGATGGCGGGTACAAAAATGCAGTCCTCCACCTCGGCGTGCTGACGGAGCCACACCTCGTTCTCGTAGATGTCGTGCAGCGTGGCCGTCAGTTGGTTGTTGTGTAGGCCGTCCTGTGGCAGGTATTTGATAATAAGGAGCTTCAGCTCGCGCAGTTTCTTGTCGGTGGCGCTGTGGTGTTTGGAGAATGTATCCACATTGTAGTCGGTGGTGGGGAGTCCGTCGAGGATGGACTGTACGTAAGGGAAGAGCGTCTTCTGCTCATACTTCATGTGGCGTCTTATCTCTTGAGCGTATTCGTCGTAGAAGCGGAGGATAAGCTTGGCGAGAGAATCGCGTTCGTCGAGCGACTCCTGCAGCTCGCGGCGGATATAGGGCAGCTGGAAGTCAAGGAAGTAGGCGTGGCTGGCCTCGAGATAGTGTAGTAGGGTGGGGACAGACATCTGTGCATCGTTATCAAACTCGCCGTAGCCATTGATGGTGAAGTTGACCACGGCCAGGAATGTATAGGTGTCCACCTTGTTGTCCTCGCAAGTCTCTTTTACTGTCTTGTCACCAAAGCCAAGGCTGATGCCGAAGCTTCCAAGCATCTGCAATAGGTCGTAATTGTCGCGGATGAGTGAGATCATCTTGTCGTCCGCCTCATACATCTTCTGATTCTTCATCGTCTTACCTATTAATAATTACTGGGTGCAAAGGTAGGTATTATTTCTGATATAAACAATAATTACAAATAGGTATTTTCATGTGTCCCGATGAGCGCTGGCCCCTGTTTTTGGGTGATTTCATCATTTTTAGGTATTGCTGAACTCAGGGAACTGTTGTACCTTTGCAGCCGATTTATAGAAAAAGAAGATGAAAGAAAGCATAATTGTAATGTCTTTGGCTATGTTGAGCCTAAGTGCCATGTCGCAGGAGAGTGTGGATGCAACCACGGGTGCGACGCGGCAGCTAATGAAGAAAGAGAAAAAGTCAGACGAACCATCGCGTCTGAGCATCGGCGGCTACGGCGAGGCGGTGATGACGCGTAATTTTTACAGCCAGAGTTTCAACCGCTACAAGAAGCCGGAGAACTATAAGGACGATGCGAGCCACGGTCGGTTCGACCTGCCGCACGTGTGCCTGAACCTGGGCTACGACTTCGGCAAGGGCTGGACGATGGGTTCGGAGATAGAGTTTGAGCACGGGGGCAACGGTACGGCCGTGGAGATAGAGGCCGAGGAGGCTGGCGAATATGAGGCCGAAGTGGAGAAGGGCGGCGAGGTAAATATCGAGCAGTTTTGGGTTAACAAGGAGTTCATGGGCGGCAAGCTGAATATCAAGGCAGGTGAGATTATTGTACCTGTAGGCTACTCGAACGCGCACCATGAGCCGAACCAGTTCTTCACGGTCTATCGTCCAGAGGGTGAGGCCACCATCATGCCGAACACGTGGCACCAGGTGGGGCTGTCGCTGTGGGGCCGGGTGAAGAACTGGCGCTACGAGGCGCAGCTGCTGTCGGGGCTGAACTCTGAGAGCTTCACAGCGGAGAACTTCGTGCACTACGGGGCGACGAGTCCGTATGAGTTCAAGGTGGCGAACAACTACGCTGGAGCTGTACGTATTGATAACTATTCTATAAAAGGTTTACGCATAGGACTGAGTGGCTATTACGGCTATACCTTCCGAAACACTCTGCGCACACCTGGCACGAAATACGACGGCGTGACGGGGGCATTAGGCATCGTGGCGCTGGACTTCACGCTGAACCGTTGGAACTGGATTGTGCGGGGTAATATCGACTACGCCCACTTCAGCGATGCGGATGCTATCTCGTCATATAACCAGGTGAACTGGACGCACCACAAATATCAGGACGGTAATCCGCACCACTACTCGAACATCGGCAGTCATGCGCTGGCGTATGCCGTGGAGGCGGGGTATAATGTATTCTCGCAGATACCGAAACTGAAGAACGAGAAACTATGGGTGTTCGGCCGCTTCGAGCACTACAACACGATGGCGAGCGGAACATATAAAGAGATGTATAAGTACACCAAGAAATACCGCACCGTCGTGGGCTTGAACTACCAGCCCGTGAAGCAGGTGACCATCAAGGGCGAATACTCGTACCGATTCTTCGAGAAGCCCAACAACAACGGCCTCGCTTCCGACAGCCCGCTCTATAAGCAGCCGTACAACAACGAGCCGAGCGTGAGCATCGGCGTGACATACACGGGATGGTTCCTCTAATAACGAAATATCGTAATAACGTAATAACTAAAACAGCAATGAACATGAAAAAGTATCTGATGATGGCAGCTGTGGCTGCCGCAATGACATTCGGCTTCGCCGCCTGCTCAAGCGACGACGATGCCGACAACACCGTAGTGAATGGCTCGCAGGCTGCGCTCGACAAGGCCTGTACCGACTGGAAGACCGCCCGCGCCAACTGGGAGAACACCGAGGCTTTCCTTTTCGGCGCCGCCGATGTCTATTCCATCGACCCCCACACCGACACATGGCCCGTGGCCGCCAACGACCTGGCCGACGTTCTGCGCGATGCCCAGGCGATGTCGAACCTCGACAACTTCATCAAGACCGCCAACTCGGGTATTCTGGGCTACCACGGTCTGGAGTATGTGCTTTTCCGTCAGGGTCAGCCTCGCAAGATTGACCAGATTACCACGCTGGAGTATAATTATATCTGCGCTGTGGCCAAGGATCTGTATAACGCCACCGCCACGCTTGAAGCCTGCTGGGACTCAAAGGAGAGCAACGCCGAGCGCCAGAAGATTGCCAAGGAGTATGTCGCCACGCACCTCGCCATCGACGATGACGGGAATCAGGAGGGCGCACTGGACGGCTTCCAGAACTTCGGCAAGGCGTTCAAGAATCCCGGCACGGGCGACTGGGATACCGCGCTCGACGCCACGCTGGAAATTATCTCCGGCTGTCAGGAAATCATCGGCGAGGTGGGGCAG
>JAFYDA010000097.1 GCA_017545045.1 Prevotella sp.
ACCAGTGTAGGCTATGCCATATATGCTGCATTCAACAGATGCCTATGGGATGTGTTATGGGAGAGGCTGTGGTTTCCATTATTAGTGTTATTGTTCTTTGTTTGTTCAATAGGCTTAATGGTATGGCTCAATCTCAGAGAGTACAGAATACCCAAATATTAAAGCCCCCTATCTGCAAACTCTGAGATTGCAAACTGCAAAATCAGGAGTCAAGGAACGCCAAAACAATAATTATCACGCCAAAAACACGCCAATTTGGGATAAAAGAAATCCGCTAAGTACTGATTTTCAGTGACTTAGCGGACTAACCAGTTGGGGTACCCGGACTCGAACCAGGAAAGGCAGGACCAGAATCTGCAGTGTTACCATTACACCATACCCCAATGTTTTTTGCAAGCGAACACCCTTGTTCCGAATTGCGGGTGCAAAGGTACTACTTTTTCTGAAACTACCAAAACTTTTTAGCGGAATTTTTTAAAAATACTCAAAATTTCCCCTTTTATGAGTCTGAATCGAATAAAAACAACTATCTTTGCATCGCAATTACATTTTTGATTATTAATGGAACAAGGAAAACAGTTAGTAGAGACTATTACAAAAGGAATTCAGGAGAAAAAAGGCAGCAACATCATCGTGGCCGACTTGTCGGGCATTGAGGGCACCATCTGTCACTATTTTGTCATCTGTCAGGGCAACTCACCGTCGCAGGTGGAGGCCATTACGGAGTCGGTTGGCGACTTTGCCCGTAAGGAACTGGACGAGAAGCCTGTACACATCGTCGGACTGGAGAACGCCCAGTGGGTGGCCATGGACTATACGGACGTATTGGTCCATATCTTCCTGCCCGACGTTCGTGAGTATTATGACTTGGAGCACTTATGGGATGATGCGGAATTAACATACATACCAGATTTGGATTGAAAAAACAAAGATTGATGGAACAGCAAAGACCGAACAATAATAACGGGCCGAAGATGAACATGCCCAAGTTCAACATGAACTGGATATACTTCGTGGCCATCCTGACGTTGGGCATGCTCTACCTGACGAGTTCAGGCGATGGTGTAGGCTCTCCACAGGCTCACACGGAGTCGACCTACAGCGACTTCAAGGCGTTTGTGGAGAAGGGCTATGCCGACAAGATTGTGGTAAACAAGAACCAGAGCACGCTGAAGATGTATGTCAAGGCAGAACACATACGTGACGTGTTCAAGCAGGGCCATCAGCAGACAGGCACTAATCCCTACGTGGATGTCGAGATAGGATCGGTAGACCAGGTAGAGCAGTTCGTCGACAAGATGCGAGAAGCCGGAAAGTTCACCGGCAAGCTGAGCTACGAGAACAAGTCGGGCGGCAGTTTCTTTGGCGATCTGTTCTATAGTTTGCTGCCGCTGATTATCATCTTTGGTCTGTGGATACTCTTTTTCCGCCGTATGGGCGGAGGTGCCGGCATTGGAGGCGGCATGTTCTCCGTAGGCAAGGCGAAGGCGAAGATGTATGAGAAGGGTGGCGAACTGGGCATCACCTTCAAGGACGTGGCCGGACAGGCCGGTGCCAAGCAGGAGATGCAGGAGATTGTGGACTTCCTGAAGAATCCGCAGAAATACACCGAACTGGGTGGTAAGATTCCCAAGGGCGCCCTGCTCGTAGGTCCTCCGGGCACAGGTAAGACGCTGCTGGCCAAGGCCGTGGCCGGCGAAGCTGGCGTACCGTTCTTCTCGATGTCTGGCTCCGACTTCGTCGAAATGTTCGTCGGCGTAGGTGCCAGCCGTGTGCGTGACCTCTTTGAGCAGGCCAAATCGAAGGCGCCATGTATCATCTTTATCGACGAGATCGACGCCGTGGGCCGTGCCCGTTCAAAGAATCCCGCCATGGGCGGCAACGACGAGCGCGAGAACACGCTGAACGCCCTGCTGACCGAGATGGACGGCTTCGGCACCAACAGCGGCATCATCACACTGGCAGCCACCAACCGCGCCGACATGTTGGACTCGGCCCTGTTGCGTGCCGGACGTTTCGACCGCCAGATACACGTTGACCTGCCCGACCTGAATGAGCGCAAGGAGGTGTTCCACGTTCATCTGAAACCACTGAAACTGGCCGACGATGTGGACGTCGACTTCCTGGCCCGCCAGACGCCCGGTTTCTCGGGTGCCGACATTGCCAACGTCTGCAACGAGGCTGCACTGATTGCTGCCCGCTTCAATCGCAAGAAGGTTGGCAAGCAGGACTTCCTCGACGCCGTAGACCGCATCATTGGCGGACTGGAGAAGAAGACGAAGGTGATGACCGAGTCGGAGAAACGATCCATCGCTATCCACGAGGCCGGCCACGCCACCATCTCGTGGTTCACGGAGTTTGCCAATCCTTTAGTTAAAGTGTCAATCGTTCCCCGTGGCCAGGCTCTCGGTGCCGCGTGGTACCTGCCCGAAGAGCGCGTACTGCAGACCAAGGAGGCCATGCTCGACGAAATGTGCTCGCTGCTTGGCGGCCGTGCTGCCGAGGAACTTTTCATCGGCCATATCTCTACAGGTGCCATGAACGACCTGGAGCGCACCACGAAGCAGGCCTACGGCATGATTGCCTATGCGGGCATGTCGGACAAACTACCCAACGTCTGCTACTACAACAACGCCGAATACCAGTTCCAGCGGCCGTATTCTGAGGAAACAGCCAAGCTGATGGATGACGAAGTGCTGAAGATGATCAACGAACAGTACGACCGTGCGAAGCGCATCCTTTCGGAGCATGCCGACGGTCATGCCCAGCTGGCCCAGCTTCTGGTAGACCGCGAAGTCATCTTCGCCGAGGACGTGGAGCGCATCTTCGGCAAGCGTCCCTGGACCAGCCGAGCCGAAGAGCTTCTGGAGGCCCAGATGCGTGCCGATGCCGAGCGCATGGCCGAAGAGCGAGAACGCGAGTTAGAGGCCAAGGCGCAAGAAGAGCGCAAAGAAGACAAGCCAGACAATGACTAAAATAAACCATAAAAATGTTATTATGAAGAAGATTTTCCTAATGGTGCTGTCCGTCATGTTCTTTGGGGCGGCTGGCAATGCTCAGGTTGACGTATCAGGTAACAGTGCAAAAACTCCTGACGGAGTGGAGGCTGTTGATTTGGGACTTAGCGTGAAGTGGGCCAACATGAATGTGGGTGCAACGAAAGATTCCGGCTTTGGCACGTACTTCGCATGGGGTGAGACCAAACCGAAGGAATACTACTCGTGGAATACATATATATGGAGTAAAGGAAACTCCAACTTCCTGATTAAGTATTCAACCACCGACAGGAAGGCACAGTTGGCGCTCTCGGACGATGCTGCTCGCGCTAACTGGGGTGGCGAATGGCGCATGCCCACCATGAATGAGTACGATGAGCTGACAGACACTACCAACTGCAAATGGGAATGGATGACGAAGGAGGGTGTCAACGGCTATAAGGTTACTGGTAAGAAGACGGGTAAGTCCATATTCCTTCCTATCACGGGATTCCGTTTCTATGGGGACGTTCAGTTTCGCGCTATCAATGGTATTTACTGGACATCATCCCTCTACATGACCAATCCTTACAAGGCATGGTGCCTGGAATTCTCTTTCTCTGATATCAACGTGCACTACGGAAATCTTTCAAGCAACCGTTTCAGCGGTCGCTGCGTCCGGGCTGTCCGGTAGCTTTTGAGAAAACTAAGGATAAAAGAATCGCCAAGCGTTGATTGTCAACCTCTTGGCGATTCATTTTGTCGGGATTACTGGGAAAGACCGCTGTTTCAGAGGAAATCGTAGCCTTGATCCTACACCTGAAGGCAGGAACCTACACTTGAACCGACACCTGAATGATTATCGTTGAACGCGGATGATTCGGATTGCACGGACGAGAAAGGCGGTGGGTTTCGGCTGAAACGTGGCGGGTTTTGAACGAAGCCCACCGCCTTTTCACATGATATACATGTGTTGTTGTTTTACAGATCATTAT